>JBBRUH010000010.1:0-27026 GCA_038248005.1 Cytophagales bacterium
ATAAGGTATCTTTTAGTACCTTCTTGAGCATAACTAGCTCCTATAAAGAAGAATAAAAGATAGAATGTAAGAACGATTTTTTTGTTATCTAATACCATAATTAATCATTTTTTGAGTATAAATTCTTCCTGACTGCACACAGTCAGGATTGGGTTTGTTGGGCAGGAGTGCTTTAACATCAGTGTCACAGTAGTTATTTACTATTCCAGTACAAGTCCCTTGCATTACATATTTGATTTGCCAATCGTGTTTTTGTATAATTCCTACATTTTCTGCAAAAATCTCAGAGCGATAATCCATAGAAACTGCACTACATTCATCATTTCTAAAAACAGTCAAGGTAAGTGGAAAATCTATGCCATTAATGGTCAATGGTTTTCCAAAGTTTTGAATTGAATAAGTAGCTTCGTTATAATTATTGTATAGATTTCCATTCCATTGTAATCCATCTTTAACAGGAAAAGCCAGTTTGACAAATACTTGACTGTTTTCATTACGAGTAAGGTTAAAGTTATTTCTTCTAACTGACCAGATAGAATCTAAAGACCAAGCTTGAGTTACATTATCTCGTTTATAACGCTCCAAGCGATAGGCTACTTCCCCATTTACATCTACAAAAGCGGCAGCTAATTCTTCACGAAGTTGATAATTTGTGATGGTTTCTCTTGGAGCAGAAAGAGAGTAAGTAATGAGTTCTACCTCATATTCTACAAAACGCCCTATTTCTAAGGGATAATATTGAAAACCAAGCACACGAGTGTCTTCTACTACTTCTGACTGACAAGTTGTTAAAAACAAAAAAATACCCAAGCTTCCAAAAAGCCCGAGCCATTGTTTATTCCAAATAAGATTGTTTTTTTTTAGTGGTAAATTCATGTTTTATGCGTCAATTCTAATTACATCTTCACCCTTCATAATGCCCCAAGCATAATCATCAGGCTCACAAACCAAAGAAACTTCTTCTCCTCTTTGTAAGCTCAAAAACATAGACTCAGGAACTTGTATGCCTTGCATTCCTTCTTTTTCATAGTAGTGATGCTCACTTAGCGCATATCGAGCCAAGGTATAAGCCTCTCTCACCTCTATATCAAACCAGTATTCTTCAATTTCTTCTCTTCTATCTACCACTACTTTCTTTACTTTATTATGAATAATACCTGTAATAAAATAAGGCTTTTTTTTAGTGAAAATTTCAAGAATCTCTCGCCCATAAATCAAGTAATCTATCAATGCAGCCGCAATCCATACCAATAGACTGAGATTTAGATTATTGCCAAAATAGATGCCTAGCAAGATGCCTAGCACAATCCCCCCACCCAAAATAGCTAAATGAGGAATGAGTCGCTCTCCCTTGAAGTCTGACATTAATTGTTGGTAAGTAAGTTTCCAGTCGGTCATGTTGATTTGAGAGATAAGATTTTTAATATAAGTTCTTTGTCAATTATATTTTATACTTCTGTTCAAACGTCCTAAGATAGTCAAAACGTAGCAATCAAAAAAATAATATATAAAAATCCTTGATTATAAGAAAAGCACAAAAGAAAAATACTCCTGTGCTTTTTAAAAAAATAATAGAAAATGATGTATTAGCAGAGCAGTTATAGACTCTCTATTTTTGATTTCTTAGAAAGCATATCCGATTCTGATGAGGTTATTGGCATTGATGCCTAGCCTAAAATCACTCCCTCCAGTTTGTAAAGTAGTAATTGTGCCATTATTTATAGCTTCTACATCTTTGAAAGAGCGAGCAGTCGCATTAAGACCTAGCTCTGCACCAATGTAAAAGTTTTTGGCTAGATAAAGGTCAAAACCTAGCAAAGCCATACCTCCATAACTAAAATAACCTCTTTCACCAAAGTTTCCGCCTGCATCTATTTGCTGACCTCTTAATTCAAAAGTATCTGCACCGTCAGTTTCTTCAGCATTGTAGCCTTGCGATAAAAACTGTAGCTCAAAACCCCAATAAGGAGAAAGACGCTTTGTGCCTGCAAAGTGAAATTCTAAACCAGCTTTGAGACCTATGCCAAATCCATTGATAGAAAGTGAATCAGTAGGCTTGTCATTCTGATAATTCAAGATAAGACCAGCACGTATTGCTAAATTATAATCAATAAAATAACGAAGTCTTAGGTTTTCAATAGAAAGCGGTGTTTCGCTGAGAGGTGAAAACTGATACTCGGCTGTAAGCATTCCGTAGTCAGGCTTTAAATACTCTTCTTCTTCTGACTCTTCTTGTGCAAAAGCACAAAACAATGTTCCTAGCCACAAGGCAGCTGTTAATAATAAAATTCTTTTAATCATGATAAAAAGGTTTGAGTTAAAAATATGATTAGTCTAAAAACAAAAAGACAAAAAGAGTGCCATCTCTTACAATGACACTTTTTTGTAAATACTGCGTACCATAGTTTATGTCTATAAAAAGGAGATATAATAACAAAGAAATATTTCTACCTAAAATTTCTTTTGAAATACAAGTATTTTACTTATATTTAGATTTATATATTATCTTCGTCAAAGATAATATTTCCTAAAAACCATCTCAATTTTAATGTGTATGTCCTACTATACCAGTCAAAATGAATTGCTTACACTTTCTCAAACCCCTCTAGGCAGAGGTGGAGAAGGAACTATTTATGAAGTACTTAGCCCACGCCCCTATCAAGGCATGGTCGTAAAAATATATCACCCCAAAGAACAGACCCGTGCTAGAGAACTAAAGCTACTTTATATGATAGCCAACCCTCTACCACAAGCACAGGAGATACTTGCTTGGCCACAAGACACTATTTATCAAGCACCCAAAGGAGAGTCTTTTGCAGGCTATCTCATGCCCAAAATATCCAATGCCATAGATCTTACCCAGCTATGCACGCCTCGCCTCTCTCTAAAAACAGAGGAAGCTTGGCAAGAAAAATTTAATAGAGCCACTCTTACAGGATTACAAAATAGGCTTGAGGTCTGTAAAAACATAGCCAAAGCCTTTGCCCAAATCCATCAAACACAGCAATATGTCTTTGTGGACATCAAGCCCGAAAATATCAAAGTTAGTCTAATAGGTGAAGTTACGCTCTTAGATTTGGATTCGGTAGCTGTAATAGGTCAGAAACAATTAAAATTTCCAGCTCAAAAAGCAAGTCCTGAATATAGCCCTGCCGAACTCAAAGCTACTTGTCTGCCCTCAGAAGTAATAGATGAGACTTGGGATAGATTTTCTCTATCAGTCGTATTTTATAAAGTATTGCTAGGCTTACATCCTTTTACAGGTACTTGTCACCCTCCCTTTGATAAGTTAGATACGTATGCCCAGAAAATCCAAGAAGGACTTTTTCCGATGGGCGAAAAGGCTACGCAGTTTCGGGTAATCCCTATGCCTCACAAAGCCTTTTATCATTTGCATATTTCTCTTCAGCATTTATTTAAACTGTGTTTTGAAGAGGGATATAAAACCCCAAGTTTGCGTCCCTCTGCGAAGACTTGGGTAAATGCCTTTGAGAAAATACACGTCTCTCAGCCTTTGCCAATCTTTTCGCCACAAGCTGGCAGGAGAAGCTTTAAAAATAAGCTAAATGCTTATCAGAAGAAAAATAATGTTTCTGCACTCATCAAATCAGTCATGGGAGGTGCAGCTTTGGTGGCTACTGCAATGATATTTAGTGTGCAACTTAGCTCTTATAAACTACCTAATAGCCAGAAAATAGAAATCATTAAAAATCCTCTGCAAATACAAGCATTGACTCCTAAGGAACTAGCAAAAAAATATGGATTTGTCAACCGCTTTAAAGATGGAGCTGCCAAAGTGCTTCATAAAAATAAATATGGCTATATCAATGACAAAGGCGAAGTAATCATAGACTTTAAATATGATTGGGCTGATAGCTTTAAAGATGGGGCTGCAAGAGTAGCTTACAAAAATAAATTTGGAGCAATAGACAGCAAAGGCGAAGTTATCATCCCCTTTAAATATGATTGGATAGGTACATTTAATGAAGGACTCTCAAGGGTCATGCTCAATGGAAAAACAGCTTACGTTAATCATGAACATCATTTTTTGATAGATTTTCGATATGATTATGGAGGAGATTTTAACAATGGATTTGCAGCCGTCCAAAAAGACGAAGCTTGGGGCTTTATCAATAAACAAGGAGTAGAAGTAATTAAACCTCAGTTTAAAGAAGTCCTTAATTTTCATGAAGGATTGGCCGCCGCCCGCAAAAGCTACAGATGGGGCTTTATCAATGAGCAAGGAGAATGGGTAATAGAGCCAATCTATCAAGAGGTTTTTAGCTTTATAGAAGACCGAGCCACTGTCAATCTAGATGGTAGAAATTTTGAAATTAACCTTCAAGGAGAGTGCATCGCTTTTTGCCCTGAATAAGTGTTTGGTATATATTGGTATTAATCTGACTATTTCATGCGTTTCCTTTGTCATTTCGCAGGTGTGAAAAAGAATGATACTGTTATTTGACACTGTAATATGTTACTAAGTCATTGGGTCATTTAACACTGCTATATGAAAACTTTGTCATTCCGAACGTAGTGAGGAAACTTTCGAACCTATGAGAATTAAGATGCTTCGCAAGCTCAGCAGAACCATGTAAGAATGATACTGTTATTTAACACTACTATATGAAAAAACTCATATTATTTATTATCTTGCTTTCTGAATCACACAGCAAACAACAAATGAAAAGATTAATACCTTTATTAACCTTACTATACCTACTAGCTAGTATGAACGTGGCTCATGCACAAGTCATAGACGAAGACTTTATTACAAAGCATACCTATACCGACCTTACCAAAGCCCTTAAAAATCCAGAGGATGTGTATGGACTAGACTTAAGTGGGCAGGAACTCGCAGAATTTCCAATGGATATATTCTTATTTAAGAATTTATGGCATCTAAACCTAGGTATGGATAGAAAGTCTTTCGAATATAACCATATTAATACTATACCAAAAGAGATTATAAAACTTAGAAACTTACGTGTAATGAATCTTTCTGGTAATAATTTAAAACAACTACCAGACTCAATAGGATACTTATCGCATCTAGAAATTTTAGATTGTAACAGAAATAGTTTAGTATCAATACCATCAACCATTAGTCAACTATCCGAACTCAAAGTATTAGTATTAAGTAATAACCAGTTAGAAAATGTGCCAAGAGAACTAGGAAATCTAACTTTACTAAACGTCTTAGCAATTGAAGGCAATAAATTAAAGTCTATTCCAGAAGAAATAGGTAATCTAAATAAATTAACAAAATTATATTGTTCAAATAATCATCTTGAAACATTACCATTGGAGTTGATTAAATTGAAAGACCTTCAAGAATTTGTTTGCAATGATAATCCTTTTGAAACAATTCCTAATCAGTTGTTAGATTGGCTATCTAGATATAATAATGGAAATTCTAGAGAAATTACTGAAATTATTAGTCAAAATAGTTTAGGTGATATCTCTAAAAACAGAGAACTACAAGAGAGTAATACACAAAGAGGATTTTTTCTTTTAGTTAATATCTTATTACTTCTGCTCACTTTATTATTTTTAGCGTATATAGCATTTGTCAATTATAAAGAACGATTTTCTAAACAGGCAATTCAAGAAAAGGCAGATGAATTAAATATTAAAACAATAAGACTTGAGTCAATCACTCAAGAACTAATTGAACAAAGAAATGAAATCCAAGAAAAAAATCAAAAATTAGAATTCCTTACTGAAGAACTCCAGCAACAAAGAGATGATGTAGTAGAAAGAAGCAATGAACTAGAAGCCCTTACCGAAGAACTCCGCCAACAAAATGAAGTGGTAGAATCGACCAACCAAATACTCAAAGCCACCCAAGATACTAAAGACTTGATGATTTCGGCAGTGAACCATGACCTCCGCAATCCCTTGAATCCTATCATTAATTTTAGCCACCCTGATTACCCTGGTAAGACCAAAGACGAAAGATTGGCTGCTATCCATACTTACTCGGGGCTGATGCTTAAGCTCATCAATGATATTATGCAAGTCTATAAAGCCGATAAACTTAGCCCACAAATCAGCCCTAGTTCCCTACACCGTGCTGTCCATGAAGCCATAGCCGTAATGAGTCTTGCACAGACCCGCATGCCTAAGATTATCAATGAAATCCCAGTAGAGATGCAAGCCATGTTTGATGCTGCTTACATAGAGCGTGTCTTTGAAAACTTCCTCAGCAATGCCATCAAATACACTCCCTCCGAAGAAAAAGGAGGACTTGTAAAGTTTATAGCTACGCCAAATGTAGCTAAAAAGACGGTGCGTATTTCTATCCAAGACAATGGCAAGGGCATCCCAAAAGATAAATTAGAAGAAATATTCCTCCCCTTCGTCAACCCTGATGCCAAGAGTATAGGAGGGGCAAAGTCTGTAGGCATCGGGCTTACCTTCTGCAAAACCGTCATAGAAGCCCACAATACCAAAATAGAAGTAAGCTCTGAAGTAGGCAAAGGCACTACTTTTAGCTTTGTATTGCCTTATGTACTCCCAGAATCTAAGACAACACAAGAGGGTGAAGAAGCACTAATAGCCGTGATGCTCAGTGAAGAAGAGCAAGCTCAAGTAGCCACACACATCACCCAAATCAAGGCAATAGGCTTCCGAAATGCCAAGCTCAAAGGCTACCTAGAAAATATGGAAGTAGGCGAAGATGATCATTTACAAACTTGGAAAGAGACCTTAATCAAGGTCATTAAGACAAGAGATAAAAAGGTGTTTCAGGAGATGATGGGGTAAACAATAGCTTGTCATTCCGACTCTAGCCATGTCATTCCGTAGGAATCTGAAGGCGTGAAAAAGGCTACGCAGTATAGCGGATTCTTCCAGAATGACAGAAATAGACCTTGTCATGATGAAGATAAGAAAAAAGAATAAAACTGTTATATGAATACTCAACCCATAAAAATATGAAAGCAAAAATCCTAGTAGTAGATGATGAAGGAATAAACTTAGACATCGTAAGTAATTACCTCATGGCAGACGATGAAGAGTATGAAATACTGCTCGCAAGTGATGGAGAAGAAGCCCTTGAAATCATAGAAGAAGAAAACGGAAACATAGATTTAGTCTTGACCGACTGGAATATGCCCGTCATGGATGGCATAGAGCTAATCAAACGCATCAAGGCTGATGAACGGCTTAAGCACGTACCTATATTGATGCAAACAGCTAACACCACCCCTGCCGAACTTAAAATTGCCTTTGATGCAGGAGCAAGTGATTATATCAGAAAGCCCATAGAATCTGTAGAACTCATCGCAAGGACTAAAGCTGCCCTCGCACTTAACCTAGAAAAACGCAAAACAGAAATCCTCCTCAAAAAGAATAAAGCACTTTTACATAAGATTTTCCCTGAGGAAGTAGCCGAAGAACTTATGGAACGCAATGATGCCACTCCAAAGCATTTTAAAAGTACTTCTATCCTGTTTGCAGATGTGAAGGGCTTCTCGAACACTGCACGCCGCCTCAAAGATGACCCTGCAAAATTGGTCAAAAAACTAGACCAATGCTTTGATGAATTAGATGATATCTCTACTAAATATGATATAGAGCGTATCAAAACCATCGGAGATTGCTATATGGCTGTAGCAGGTATTCCCAAAGAAACCCGTACACACTGCGTTGACTTGGTCTTGGCTGGGCTAGAAATGCAAGCTTGCATGTTTAAGCTTCAAGAAAAATTAGACAAGGAAGATACTTGGGAACTTCGCATGGGCATACACACAGGCGACTTGGTGGCTGGAGTGATTGGTAATATCAAGTTTGCTTATGATGTCTGGGGAGATAGTGTTAATCTTGCTGCTAGGCTTGAAAGCACTGGCGAGGTAGGCAAGGTACATATCAGCGAAGATTTGTATGAGAAAGTAAAAGATTTCTTTGAGTGTGAAAAAAGACCCGAACTAATAGAAGCTAAGAATATAGGCAAAGTACAATCTTACTTTGTACATCGCATCAAACCTGAGCTTTCAGAAGATGTACTAGGCTTAATACCCAATGCAGAATTTGAACAAATGAAAAAGGCTTTATAAGTACTCTTTGAAAAAATTAGATGAACAGAGGTTTAAAAGCTTTCATACTTCTAAACCTCTGTTTTTTTTAGTTATCAATTTTGACCAAGCGGCGTGTAATGCTTTTTTGATTACTAATGATTTTTAATATATAAGTACCCGTAGTCAATTGGCTAAGATTAAGACGAGTCTGGACTTGTATCTTTTCACTTGTCTGGATTTCACTGAGATATACCTGTCGCCCTTGAAGGTCATAGATAAGGATTCGATAAGGAGTATTTTTAGTCAAAGTAAAATCAATATTCACTTCACTTACCACAGGGTTAGGATAAAGGTTCTGTATCGCAAAAGTTTCTTCTTCAAACCTTACTGTCTCAATCAATGAATAAGTAATGCTTCCATCTAAATCTACAGATTTAAGTCTGTAATAATTAATACCATTATAAGGCTGATTATCAATAATCTGATAGTTTCTTATCTCTATGCTATTTCCTGCTGCATCTTTGGAGAGAATCGTCTGAAAATTAAGCCCATCTTGGCTGCGTTCTATTTCAAAGTGACTCACATTTTCTTCTGATGCAGTCGTCCATTTGAGAAGAGTAACCTGCTGATTAGAAGTAACTTCTGCTGTAAAACTAATCAACCTAATAGGCAATGGATTGACTCCATTCTTAGAGCCAAATGTCCAAGGACTAAAGCTATTTTGGCGAGTATCCGTTGTGATTTGACCTTGTGCTAAAGTACCTGTGATGACTCCACCACGGTCATACCAAGCTGTTGAAGGAGTAGTAGTATAATGGGCAACCCTTAAATCTGTGATGCTAATATCTGTAATGTCACTAAATACATTATCTTCCCAATAGAGTGTAACCTTGGCTTCTGTAGTGGCGGCAGGGCTTCGGTCTAGTACCCAGTATTCTATGCCACTTCTATGTGCCAACCCTACTACGGTATTGTCTGGATGTCTAAACGGGATATAATTGGCAGTGAAGTAATCACCAGAAGTAGTACTAGCAAGGTCTGTAATCGCTATTCTAGCCCATCGTCCATTTTTGCCTGTGGGGAATATAAAATTATTGCTATTTACATATTTTCGTATTGAGCCATTGATATAGCTTTGTGGATTACCTTCTGTAGAAGTGGCATTTTCTCTTAAAATCAATAATTCAGTGCTTGTAGTATTGATTAAGCCTGTAGTAAGTGTAAGGCTCTCGCTCACCTCAGCACTTTGTGATAAGGTAAGTTGATTGCCTGTATTTTTACCCATGCTTAGTCGTGCAAAAGAGGCTACCTGTGTTCCAGAAATATCACTATTTGTATTTCCAGAGAAAGTAAAAGATGAACCCGTATTGCCCACAAAACCAGCATTATTGATTAGATTACCTCTTAAATTAATGCTCGAAGTGGCTAACATCTCTAAACTTGTACTTAGGTTACTCAAATTTCCATTGAGGGTAATGTTAGCATTAATTTGTGTATTACCTGCTGTTTTTTGATTGATGAGGTGATGCAGTGTAAGGGGATTAGTACCTTGAATAGAAGCATTAGCACCTCCTTGCATTGCAACGGTGCTGCCTACTCCTGCAATTACTGTATTGTTGTTGATAAAATTTCCTGAAATAGCAAGGGCTGCATCTCCCTGTAAGTTAAATGTGCCGTTGACTGTAAAATTTCCTTGTATTTGATTAGAGAGAAGACCTGTCTGTATTTCTAGGGTTATATTAGCAGGAACAGTTACGGAGTTAGTCCAGACACAGCTTCTTTCTTGAGTAATTACACCTCCTGTTCGGCTAATGATAAAGTTATGCGTTATAAATGGAGTTGCTGAACCATAAATACGGCTATTTGTATTATTGGCATAGACTTCTATAGTACCAGTACCAGTAAATGTTCCGTTATTAATAAAATCTTGTTGCCATTTAATAAGTCCATTATTAGTAAGTGTTACGCCTGTATCTCTTAATTCAACTTGCCTGCCACTAGTGAGAGTACCTCCATTATTGATAGTTACGGAGTTATTTAAGAAGAATGAACTTCCAGCATCTATGTTAATACTTGCACCAGTATTATTGTTGAGTCTTGAATTATTGTTCATTGTAAAAGTACCTGGTTGTGCTGGATTTAGACCTGTGTTGATGAGGGCATTGTTATTTAAAATAGCATCATTAAAAACATTTAACTGACGGTTAGTATTGAGTAGGTTATCATTGGTCAATACACTTGCATCTCTTAGTTCAAGTACTTGTCCTACTGTTATATTGCCGTTGTTTTGATTGTTTATAATAGAGTTGTTGCGTAGTTCTATATTTTGTCCTGTCTCTATTGTGCCTTGGTTGTTGATTTGTATATTATTGTAAGCATATAGATTGTTACTTACCCTTATCAAAGCTAGATTTATATTATTTATAACAGATGTATTGTATAAACGTAGTTGCCTTCCTACTAAGACACTACCTCCATTATTGATAACTGCATCTTCATATAGGTAAAAATCTTGTGTATTAGTGATAGTGCCTTGGTTGAGAATATCTCCATAACAATCCACCTGCCCCGAGCCAGCAGTTGCATCTCCTACTTGGAGCGTAAAACCACTGGCTATGGTTAGGAAGCCTTTTTGAGTAGTAGGTAATCCTGTAGGGAAAATAATTCTTGGAATAAGTAATGCCTTTGCTATAGCACTACCACCTGAGTTTTTGATGGGGTTAAAATTTCCCCCGAGTAATCTATCTCCGATAATTACTGC
Organism: Cytophagales bacterium; assembly: GCA_038248005.1. GTDB lineage: Bacteria > Bacteroidota > Bacteroidia > Cytophagales > Microscillaceae > JAABSX01. Next base: position 10,783 of record JBBRUH010000010.1, read on the forward strand.
TGTAATAGTTGCGTCAGGTACTACTGCGGGCTCCCAATTATTAGGATTATCCCAGTCTGTACTCATGCTGCCTATCCAAGTGCTTGCTCCCCAGTTGGTATTATCTCCATTGCGGTAGGTAAGCGACCAAAACTTATTTGCAGCAAAATCATTTTGATTGGCGTTACTTTCTACAAAATCAGTGATGGTAGTTGTAGTATTGCCTCTAGACTCCCACGACATGCTTATATCATTCCATTGTGCTACTTGCAAATCAGCACGATTAACGGCGTTAGGGCCTAGCCCTCCTGAGATGTCATCTTGCCAATGAAGCATAACCTTCACTTGTGTAGTGCCTATTCTCTCTAACTGCCAAAAATCCCTATCACTTACATCTGTGAGAGGAGCTGTAATAGAAGTATTGCCAAAGAAAATCCCAAAATACTCTGCATCAAAGTAATCAGTAGCGGCACCTGCAGTATTCACTGTAATTCCTAATCTCCCAAAGCGATTATTATTCCCTAATGGAAACACAAAGCTTGTATTGCCTATCTTACGAGCTGGTCCATTGATATAACTTACAGTAGAACCACCACTGTATATAGCTCCTTCTGCAAAAATAAGTAAATTAACATCAGTCGAATTGATATTACGGCTTACCAAATCTAAGCGATAAGTAATTAACACCCTACGTAATAAATCTACTGCATCTCCTAATTTGTTGATTCTTAGGTTAGGGATAGTCAGTTGGTTTCCGCCTCCCTCTATGTCTGAGTTTTGGTTTCCTGCAAACTCAATAAATGAAGTATTATCAAAATTAAGAACCGAATTATTATTTAGTTGCAAGTCTCTATAAATGATAAGTGTAGCATTTGGATTGAGTGTGAGGGTAGAAGTTCCCCCTTCTACATTAAAAAACACACCTGTAGAGGTTAAAGTACTTCCATTACTAACAGTAAAAACACTTCCACTTCTTACTCTGATGCGAGCAGCTATTCTATTATTGCTACTGATATCATTCGTAAATCTTCCACCACTTTCTAGTCGAAGTTCTGCATTGCCATTGCCATAGTTCATAGCAGTATTATTTCCTAGAGATAGTATTCCATATATAAAAGTATTACTATTATTCTGAACCAAGGTAGTAAGCCCATCATTAAGACGAAATGTATTATTTGCCTCTACATAGATTTGATTAGCATATTGTGTATTAATATTAAGGTTTAGGGTGTTTCCTCCTGTTTTGGCTAGTCTAATATTATTAAAAGTAGCAGGGTTGGCAGTTCCGTTGATTTGTGTACTTGTAGTTCCAGTGAACCAGATTGTACTATTGGTTTGGCTTGGATCAATAATTCCATTAACAGTCAGATTACCTTGTAACCTAAGGTTAAGATTAGCATTGACAGTGAGGGTTATGTTGGTAGGCAATATAAAATTTTGAAGAATAGTAGCACTCTGCTGGAAGACAAGACTTCCAGTCGTTTTTATGATTTCTATATTGCTAAATACTGTCTCTGTATTTCCTTGAATGTTATAATTTCCTCCCCCTCCCACGATTAGCTTAAAGCCATTGTCTATAAAAACACCATTATTTTGCATTCTTGCGACACTTCCAGCAGATCCTGCAGTGATGTCTGCATCTAAGCTGAGCTGAGAACCTGCATTGATAATAACCCAAGAAGCTACATTGATAGGTACTGTGATAATTACATTGTTACCTGCACCTGTTTTCATCGTAAATACATCTCTAAAAGTCATTGTTCCTGCACCTCTTAGCTCTGATGTTCCTGTTCCTCTAAATCTCAGCCCTCCATCGTTGGGAAGTACTATTCCCTCATTGATAAAATCATTATAAACATCAAAGTTTTGACCTGGATTGACTCTAAGAGAAACTCCCACAGGAATCGTAAAGTCTTGAATTACTTCAATAGGATTGCGAGCTATAAAAAGTGTACCTGCTGTCTTACTTACTTGTAATTGGTCAAACTGTACTTGTGCTGTACCACCCAATGTCTGATTATTGTTTCCTATTAAATTAATAATGCTTCCTGTATTGGCGATGAAGTTATTGCCATTGTTTGTGAAATTACCTGCTAAATTTATCGTAAATCCTGCACTAACATTAAAAGTACCTGAATTAATCAAAAGATTACCATTTACAGTAGTATTTTGGGCAAGTATCAGATTTCCTGGATTTGTTTTGCTGATTTGGAGATTTTGAAAAGCGACCATGCTTCCACCCAAAGTAATAGCACTTGTCCCCATAAAATTAATCGTGGTATTGGCTGCTATATTGGTAAAAGTACCATTATTGATAATTTGATTACCCAGGCTTAAAGTACGATTGGCAAACAGCACTACTCCTACTCCTAATGGAATAGTGAAATTTTGAGTAAGACTAATATTTGCATCTATATCGACGATTCCAGTAGTTTTATTCAGTATGAGCTGAAGTAGATTAACTGCCCCATTGCCTTGAATCGTTTGGTTATTGATGTCTTGTAGGGTAAGTGTAGCATTGGCTGCATTGAGTGTGCCTGTGATATTCAGATTTTTGCTCAAATTAAGATTTTGTCCCGCACTAATCTCTAAGGTTACACTCGCAGGGATAGTAAGATTCTCTTCAATTTCTACTAGGCTATTGGTGATAGAGACTATTCCAGTAATTTTGCTAATTTGCAATTGATTTATCTGTATGAGAGATGTACCTCCAATAGTTTGGTTATTAGTGCCTGTTAGGTTGATGGTACTTCCCACACTTGCAATAAAATCATTGCCATTATTGGTAAAGTTTCCAGCTAGATTGAGTGTAGTACTTGTTGTCTGATTTAATGTGCCTGTATTGATGAGTAAGTTACCGTTTATAGTAGTATTCTGCTCAATACTTAGATTTCCTGCACCAGTCTTGCTTATCTGTAAGTTTTGAAAATTAGCCAGACTTGTTGTGCCGAGATTAATAGCACTTGTTCCTCTAAAATTAATAGTGGTATTAGTAGCTGTATTAGTGAAAGTGCCATTGATGATAAGTTGGTTATCCAAACCCAAAGTTCTATTTGCAAAAAGGACTGCTTGCACACCCGTAGGCACTGTCAAATCTTGGGTAAGATTAAGGTTCGCATCTAGATTGACTATCCCAGCAGTTTTATTAAGTGTGAGCTGGAGTATATTAAGCGTACTATTACTCGTCAGATTTTGAGTAGTTATTCCCTGAAAAGTGAGCGTTGCACTAGCTGCATTCAATGTACCTAAAACGGCTAAGTTTTGATTTAGACTGAGGTTACGCCCAACACCTAGATTTAAAGTAAGTAAAGCAGGTATATTCAATGTTTGCCCTACGTTGATGTCTTGCTCTAGATTTAGTTGACCTTGGGCTTTGACAAGCTGATTTAGATTGGCTGTTCCAGTACCTGAAACAGTCTGTATTCCAGTGCTATTTAACTCAAGAACACTTGGATTTGCCCCTGAAATAACTCCATTATTAATTAAATTAGTGCTAAGACGCAAAGTTCTATTAATACCAATTTGGATAGTTCCACTGTTTTGCAAATCGCCTTGATTAATCCAATTTGCCCCATTCAGTACTACTGTACCTTGATTTATACTGTTAGTACTCACAGTTAAACTTCCCGTTACTAACCCAAGATTTGCACCAGTCTGGAGTGTAAGGCTTTGAATGGAAACTGTACTATTAATCTGAGGATTAAAGGGAGCCGTATTGACGATTACATTATAGGTAGCAGTAGGGATTCCATTATCCCAGTTACTGGCTACATTCCAATTACTACTAGTGATGCCAGTCCAAGTAGTGGTCTGTGCATTGGTTTGAATAAACCCAAATTGTATCAATACAATCATGAGTATAAATTGAATCTCTCGGGACATAGTTGTAAATATGTGAATGTTGAGAATAATTTTTCATGTAATTTTTTTGTGTGTGCTTCCTAAAAATAAATTATGATAAGTGCTTACTCATATTTAGTTCGCATTAAAAAATATTCATAAGTAACTGACTATTAATGCCTTATAATAATTTAATAATATAAACTATTTTAGGTTAGGCACTTATTTACCAATACTTTCATATATTAGAAATATAGTACGGAGGTATCATTTGCTTGTATTTACAAATATATTGCAATAAATAAACCATACTTGATATAATTTATCAAAGGCTATTTTTCGAAGGTAAACAACTGTTTTTTAAAGACAAATGGTTTATCAGTCTATTTGATGTTTGCTGATTTGGAGTAGAATCTAAGAATGGGAGTTTTGAGCTGATTTAGAGTAGCTTTTATTAGTGAATTGAAGCATAAAAGCTAATTCTGTGGTTTGTAAATCTACAAACCGCAGAATTAAAAAGAAGTTTTCAAAGCCAAAACTTATTTAAGAGCCTTAAAGATATTTTTCAGAGAAACAGCTTCTCCTATCTTGGCTGGCAAGTCAGCAATGTTAAGTCTCTCTTGCTCAGTACTATCTCTATGACGAAGCGTAACTGTGTTATCTTCTAAGGTCTGATGATCTACTGTAATACAAAAAGGCGTTCCTGCTAAATCTTGACGAGTGTAGTTTTTACCAATGGCTCCTCTATCCTCATAGACCGTTTCAAAATCATACCTCAGAAGCTCAAATACTTCTTTAGCTTTTTCAGGAAGTCCATCTTTTTTGAGCAAAGGCAGTACAGCCACTTTTGTAGGGGCAAGTGCAGGATGTAACTTCAAGTATAGACGAGTTTTTTCTTCTCCCTTAGCATCTACTCCAGTATCTTCGGTATAAGCTTGGCAAAGGATAGCCAAAAACAAACGGTCAGCACCTATGGAGGTTTCTACTACATAAGGGATATAGCGTTTTTTGTCTTTATCTTCCACTTCTTCATCAAAATACTGCATTTTCTTTTTAGAAAATTCTTGGTGCTTGGTGAGGTCAAAGTCAGTGCGTGAGTGGATTCCTTCTAATTCTTTCCAACCAAAAGGATATTCAAACTCTATGTCTGCTGCTGCATTGGCATAGTGAGCAAGTTTGATATGGTCATGGAAGCGAAGCTTATCGGCAGGGATTCCGAGTGCTTCTAAGAATTTGATTCTAGCAGATTTCCAGTAGTCATAGCTTGCTTTCTCTTCTCCTGGACGCACAAAATATTGCATTTCCATTTGTTCAAACTCACGCATACGGAAAATAAATTGCCTTGCTACGATTTCATTTCTAAATGCCTTACCGATTTGTGCTATCCCAAAAGGTATTTTCATCCGTCCTGTTTGCTGCACATTTAAGAAATTCACAAAAATTCCTTGGGCAGTCTCGGGGCGAAGATAGACTTTACTAGCATCATCTGAAACTGAACCTATTTCTGTAGCAAACATCAAATTAAACTGACGTACTTCTGTCCAGTTGGTAGTTTCGGAAACAGGGCAGACAATATTTTCTTCTATAATTAAATCTCTGATTCCTTCTAAGTTTTCCTCTTCTTGGAGTTTTCCTAGCTTCTGAAGCAGTGCATCTGAGCGGTCATTTTCTCCATTTTTGGCGTATTCGGCAGCTTTATTTTCTACCAATACATCTGCACGGTAGCGTTTTTTAGAGTCCTTATTGTCTATCATAGGGTCATTGAAGCTATCTACGTGCCCTGATGCCTTCCAGACAGTAGGGTGCATAAAGATAGCCGCATCAATGCCTACTACATTTTCGTGGAGTTGGGTCATTGCCTTCCACCAGATTTGCTTTAGGTTGTTTTTAAGCTGTACGCCATTCTGCCCGTAGTCATAGACCGCTTGAAGCCCGTCATAGACTTCACTAGATGGAAATACAAAACCATACTCTTTTGCGTGTGAGATGATTTTTTGAAATTGAATATTTTCTGGAGTATTTTTTTCTTTTTTTGCCATAGTGCAAAGATATTGTTCCTTAATTTGTCTGCAAACTTACGGCGTTTTTTTCAGAGGACAATTTTTTAAAACTTGGATTCAAGTTATAAATGCGACTTTTACAAGTAACTCATTCTTTTTCAAACAAAAACAGGGTTTGTTTTTTACTGACAAAAGGAACAATATATCTCTTGATATTTCTATATTTATTTATCAAAATCATTTAAGATTACTATTATGAGTGAATCCTCTGACCTAACTGTTTACTCAAAAAAAGTTTTAATTGCTATCATTCTCTTCGCAGTGATGGTATTGTGTATTCTTTTTTTGTTTTATACCTTCAAAGTATTTTTATTAATGTTTGCGGGAGTTATTGTTTCCATTCTCTTTAGAAACATTGCCTATTGGTTTCATCAACAAACCTCCTTGGCTATGAAATGGTCATTGCCAATCATAGTCATAGGTATTTTACTAATAATTACAGGAATTACTTGGGGTGTTTCTGCTTATACAGTGAGTCAAGTAGAGCAACTCAGTGAGCAAATTCCTAAGACGATTCAGCGGGCAGAAAAAGGCTTAAGAAATTCTGAACGGGGCAAATCAATACTTGAGTACATTGAAAAGAAGGACATAATCGAAAAGATAGGTGGACAAACACAAAAATTCTTTTCTACGGTCTTTGGTGTTTTCGGAGTAATAGGGGATATATATGCTATTCTTTTTTTAGGCATATTTATCTTGGTAAATCCTGCTGTCTATGTCAATGGCTTTCTCCATTTAATCCCCTTAACCAAGAGACCTCGTATGGAAGAGATTATCTATGACTTAGAGAATACAATAAGTAATTGGATAGCAGGACAGCTTATTTCTATGCTCATTGTAGCCATTTCTATTTGGGTAGGTTTATTGATTGCTGGCATTCCACTGGCATTGGTTTTAGGAATAACGGCAGGTTTGTTCGCCTTCATCCCTAACTTTGGACCTTTTATAGCACTCGGGCTAGGGCTAACAGTGGCAGCCTCTCAAGGGTGGACTGCCATGCTTTGGACAACGGTCATCTATCTATCTGTACAGTTAATAGAAAGCAATTTCATTACTCCTTACATCCAACAAAGAATGGTTGCAATACCAACAGCAATGATACTGATTGCTCAACTTGTGTTAGGTATCTTTTCAGGTGCTTTGGGTTTGATATTGGCTATGCCTATCTTTGCAGTCATGATGGTTTTGATTCAGAGACTTTATGTAGAAGATACACTTGGTGATGATACATTCAAATCCAAAACCTGAGAAAATTATAGTAATTGAATTCCTAAAATCAATAATGTACTTGAATTAAACGTTAAGTCCTTTACAAGAATATCTGCATTGTATGATACATCTAATAAGAATAATGTCATCTAAAACCCTCAGACGTTTAAAATATAACTATTCTAATAAATTCAACATCTAGTTACTCAGCATAAACCTATTTAGGCTTTCATCATATAACACTTTTTTTGATAAAATCAAGTTTTAAAGAGAAAAAATAAGTGTTTTTTTGAATAAAATTTTTCTCCAAGCCTTCTTATTTTAAGTTACTCATTTATAGCTATTTATCATTTTTTTAAGATTTTTTTAAGAAAAAACACCTCTTATCGCTTGGCTTTTTATATCTTTGCTATCACCGCAAACCTTAAATCGCATATAAATTGGCTGACTCAAAGAACAATACATCACGTAATCGCAGTAATAACCCCAATTATCAAATGTCTAATCAATTGGGCAAACTACCTCCTCAAGTACTAGAGCTTGAAGAATCTGTCTTGGGAGCTTTGATGATTGAGAGTGATGCACTCAATAAAGTAATAGATGTATTGCGTCCAGAGACTTTCTATAAGGTGGCACACCAAGAGATTTATCAAGCCATTTTTGAATTATTCTCCGAATCAGAGCCTATTGACATGCTCACTGTCTCTCAGCAATTACGCAAAAAAAGTAAACTAGAGCTGGCAGGTGGACCTACTTATATCATGCGTCTGACCACGAGCGTAAACTCAGCAGCCAATATTGAGTACCATGCACGCATCATCACTGAGCAAGCCATCAAGCGTGAGTTGATTTCTATTGCTTCCGAAATTCATAAAGAAGCCTTTGAAGATAGTACAGATGTATTTGAATTGCTTGACTCCGCAGAGCAAAAACTATTTCAAATCTCCGAAAGCAATATCCGCAAAAATTTCTCGATGATGTCGCCCCTAGTCCAGCGAGCCATCAAAGAAATAGAATCTCGCAAAGATTTAAAAGACGGACTAACAGGGATTCCTACAGGACTTACTGCCCTAGACCGTTTGACAGCAGGCTGGCAGAAATCAGATTTGGTTATCTTAGCAGCGAGACCAGGTATGGGGAAATGTCTAGGAAAAGGTACAAAAGTACTGATGTATGATGGTGAACTCAAAAAAGTAGAAGATATACAAATAGGCGAGCAATTAATGGGAGACGACAGTACGCCTCGCAGGGTGCTTTCATTGGCAAGAGGCATTGAGAAAATGTATTGGGTACGTCAGAACAAAGGCATTGATTACCGTGTCAATGAAAGTCATATTTTGAGCATGAAAAGAAGTAGAAATGAAGGGAAATACCGTCATGGTGAAGTGATTGATATTCCTTTGAAAGAATACCTTGAGAAATCAGATAAATTTAAGTCTAATTACAAGGGTTTTAAAGTTGCAGTTAGGTTTCCTGAGCAATACACTAGCATAGACCCCTATTTTTTGGGCTTGTGGCTAGGTGATGGAAGGTCAAGTGATGTGAGAATTGCTACTACAGATATAGAAGTAGTCAATTATCTTGAAGAATATGCTGAAGAGCTATCATTAAGTTTAAAAGCATACCATGCACCTGATAAATGCCCTATGTATGCCATTACAAAAGACAAGGAAAATTCTTCTGGAAATGCACTTCAAAGTGAGTTAAGGAAGTTAAACCTTCTGAATAATAAGCACATTCCACAGCATTACCTTGCCAATAGTGAAGCCAAAAGATTAGCATTATTAGCAGGTTTGCTAGACTCAGACGGGTACTACGCCCCTGATTCAAATGGCTATGAAATTACACTCAAAAACCAAGCACTTGTCCAACAGGTTAAATTTTTGGCGGATACATTGGGCTTTCGTACATCTCTACATTCCAAAATGGCTACCATTAAAGCAATTGATTATGAATGTGAGGTATTTAGAGTACGTATTTATGGCGATGTAAACAAAATCCCGACACGCATAGAAAGAAAACAGGCAAGAGATAGGAAAAGCCTTCAAAGCTGGCAACATACTGGAATCCAAGTAATCTATGACAAAATAGACGAATATTATGGTTTTGTGATTGATGGCAATCATAGATTTTTATTGGAAGATATGACCGTAACTCATAATACAGCCTTTTCACTCTCTGTTGTCCGTAATGCTGCCGTTGATTTTGGGCATCCTGTAGCCTTTTTCTCCTTAGAGATGTCAGAGATGCAACTAGTCAATCGTCTTATCTCTGCCGAAGCCGAGCTAGAAAGTGATAAAATCAAAAGAGGAAACCTTGCCGAACACGAATGGACTCAACTATACCATAAAACTAGCAAAATCAGTGAAGCCCCTATTTTTATAGATGATACTCCAGGACTTTCAGTGCTTGAGCTGAGGGCAAAATGCCGAAGACTCAAAGCACAGCATGATATTCAGCTTATCATTGTAGATTATCTCCAGCTTATGACTGCCAATGTAGGCAAAGGTGGTCAAGGAAATCGTGAACAAGAAATTGCCTTAATTTCAAGAAGTTTAAAAAACATTGCCAAAGAACTCAATGTGCCTGTGATTGCACTCTCACAACTTAGTCGTGCTGTAGAAACTCGTGGAGGAGATAAACGCCCACAGCTTTCAGATTTGAGAGAATCGGGATGTATTACTGGGGATAGCCTAATTTTAAATAGTGAAACTGGTGAGCTTATTCCTATCAAAGAATTAGCCGAAAGACAGACACAAACACCTTTTGCTTGTGCGGCTGTTGACGGACAATTAAAGGTAAATGCTCATTCTCTTGTCAAAGCATTTTACTCAGGCAAAAAGCAAGTTTTTGAGCTAGTAACTCGCACGGGAAGAAAAATAAAAGCAAGTGCCAATCATCCCTTTTTAAAACTTGGTGGCTGGACTCGCTTAGATGCACTCAATGTAGGAGATACTATCGCAGTGCCACGTAGAATTAATATTACAAAGCCTAGTAATCCACTCTCTGATGATGAACTGATTTTACTAGGAAACTCATCTTATGATGATGACAAGAAACTTCCCAAAGCAATTTTTAAATGTGATACTGGAAAGATAGCACTCTTTATTACACATCTTTGGGCTACTGATGGGAATATTTCTTGGAAAAGAAGCGAAGGCAGGAAAGAATCTGCAGCTATTTATTATGCATCTTCTAGCCGTTTGTTATGTGAGCAAGTACAGCATCTTTTGCTAAGATTAGATATTTTATCTACCATTCTTACCAAAAAATCTAATAAAGATTGCAGAGATATGTATCATCTGAAAATAGATGGAGTAGATAATCAAATTAAATTTCTTGAAAAAGTAGGTTGTTATGGTGAAAGAGGAGAAATCATTCCTGATTTACTCAAAGCACTGTATCAAATATCTAGCAACCCTAATTATGATGTAATTCCTCAAGAAGCTTGGGATTTAGTGATTAAGCCATTGAAAGAAACACAAAAAATAAGCTGGAGAGAGTTCGCTTCACAATTAGGAGTAGCTTATAATAGCGCTGGTTTATTCAAACATGGAGTTTCAAGAACCAGAATGCAAAACATTTCACAAGTATTGCCTTTTGCCCTTATCAATCATTTAGCCAACTCGGATGTGCTTTGGGATGAAATCATCGCTATCAATCCATTTGGAGAAGAAGATGTCTATGATGCAACCGTATCAGAAGTACATAACTTTGTAGCAAATGATATTATTCTGCACAACAGCATCGAGCAGGACGCTGACATTGTGTTATTTTTATATCGTCCTGAGTATTACGGCATTACGCAAGATTTAGAAGGAGCACCTACCAAAGATGTAGGAGAAGTTATCATTGCCAAGCACAGAAATGGTTCACTGGGAGATGTCAAGTTGAAATTTATAGGTAAATATACTAAGTTTACCAACTTAGAAAATGAAGGCTTTAACTTCGGAGGAGATACATCTAAAGGAGTGATTACACTGTCTAGCAAAGTAAATGAAAGACCTTCTAATCCACCTGATACAAGTTCACTCCCTCCTACGGATGAACCTCCTTTTTAAGTCAAAGTGAAGGTTATGCAGATTTCATTTAATTTTATTTTTTTTGAATTAGATTTGCATAAAAATTAGACAACATGAAAATAAAATATTGGTGGCTAAATACCCTTTTAATCTCCTTAATAAGCCTCTCATTAGCCCAATGCCAAAGCAAAAAATACTATAATCCGATTGATTATACCGTAGAATTAGACTCTACTAAATTTAGTAGTCCTAGCCCACAAGGAAAACTTAAAAGCGATAAACTAGACGAGCTTTCTGGCTTGGCTGCTAGTCGATATTACCCCAATATGTTTTGGACACACAACGACAGTGGTGGCAAGGACAGACTTTATCTCATTAATCATAAAGCCAAGCTTCAAGGAGAGATGGAACTCAAGGGAGCAAAAAACCGTGATTGGGAAGATATTTGCATTGCTTATGATTCTTCTAGCAATACAAGTTATATTTATTTGGCCGAAATGGGAGACAACAAAGCTTCTTATCCTGACAGATTTATCTATAGGATAGCTGAACCCAGACTCGAATTAGGTAGAAAAGAATTTGACATTAAGAGTCAAGTTTTAGAAAAAATAGCCTTTGAATATCCTGATGGAGTGAGAGATGCCGAAACACTTATGTATGATAGCCAAGGCAAAGACCTCTATATCGTCAGCAAAAGAGAAGACAGTGTCAGAGTCTATCAGATGCCAAACCCCTACTCTACCAAAGAAGTTAATACACTCATACACATTGCTACATTAGGATTTCACAATGCCAATGGAGGAGATATTTCACCAGACGGCAATGAAATCTTGATTCGAAATTATGCCAATATTTACTATTGGAAACGTCAGGCTGGTGAAAGCATCGCACAAACTCTTCAAAGTGTTCCCGTGAGATTACCTTACAAAGAAGAGCCTCAGGGTGAATCTGTTGCTTGGAAAACAGACCAATCAGGCTACTACACCATCAGTGAAGCTCCTGATAAGGTAGAGGTGCAAATGCTTTTTTATAAGAGAGAAGGTAAAAAAAAGGCTGAAGGAGCTTATCTTAAAAATTAATTTTAGTTCCTATCTTTTGATAATTCTGTTATTTTTTACTAAATTTAGGCGATTTTAATAGTTATATTTTATTTAATATACTGTAATTGATTACTAAAAAATAATCCTAAAGTGAAAAATTATCTTCATCTACAAGGAAATTAATTAAAATAAAATATGTACTTTATCAAGTATAAGTCTGATTATCGGCAAATTAGATTGACGAAAAATGCCTAAAAATGATAAAAATTAAAAAGAGTTGGTTTTATAGATATTTTTAATGTATGTCAGAAGAAAAAGAAGATAACTCTACGATTATACCTAATGGTTGCCATCACAAGACCATTATTATCTCAGATGTGCATCTAGGTACTGCTGGTTCTAAGGCAATTGAAGTAGTGCGTTTTTTAAACTACAATACTTGTGATACGCTTATTTTGAATGGAGACATCATAGATGGTTGGGAACTCAAAAAATATGGAAGTTGGAAAGTAAAACATACCCGCTTTTTTAAGATGGTCATGAAAATGATTGAAGAGCATAATACAAAAGTAATCTACCTACACGGCAACCACGATGATTTTTTAGATAATATCTTGCCCCTTACCATTGGCAACCTCTCTATTCAGATGGATTATATCCACAAAAGCAAAGACAAAAGCTATTATGTAGTGCATGGAGATATTTTTGACTCCGTAACCACCAATCTAAAATGGATTGCGAAGCTAGGTTCTATCGGCTACACTTTTTTGCTTTGGCTCAATAAATTTTACAATGGCTACAGAGCATGGCGTGGCAAACCTCCCTATTCTTTCTCTCAATACATCAAGACAAAAGTAAAATCTGCGGTTTCTCCTACTTCCAATTATGAAAAGCAACTCACTGAACTTGCCAAAATCAAAAAATGTCAAGGTATTATTTGTGGACATACACACTGTGCATCCGTCAAAATGTTAGATGATGTATTGTATATGAATTCGGGTGATTGGGTAGAGTCTATGACTGCACTCATAGAAAACTATGAAGGAGAGTGGCAACTAGTTCATTATCAAGAATCAGCTCTCTGTCACACCAAACACATAGAGGAAGAAGAAGGAGATGTAGTAGATGAGATAGATCAATTGAAAGAATTTTACTTAGCAAATATCTTAAATCAAAAATAAGTAAAAAGGAAAAAATAAACTGCTCAACAAATGACTTTTGTACTTCATATACGCAGAATATAGACCTTTTTGGATTATTTTATTTTTGTAACTTTACTAAGGTAATTATATTTCAAGAATACACGTTGTTGTGAAGCTGAAACTAGACATTTTTCAAAAAACATACCCCACTCTAAAATCCATAAAATCAGCCACATCTCCGTGTGCTTTGAGCTGAAGCCCCGCAAATAAATGTGGATTTATCTGATACGATAAGCCATACCGCTGATAGTAAAAAGGCTTATCAAAAAAATCTCTATAAAGATACAAACCCACTTGCTGTGAAAAAATAAATTTGCCCAAAAGTAAATCATGCCCTATATTCAAACTGCCTTTCTGAAAGTCATTTCCTAAGTTCTCCCTTCTAAGTTTTTCACGCAAAGAATAATCAACTACCCACTCCAGACCCGCAGTCAAGGCACTCATTCTGCCTACTACATAGCTTCCATAGACCGTAGTGCCAATGATTCCAAATCTACGATTATCTTCATTGTTTAATGTTTTGGCTGTCCCAAAAAGAGCCATTTTGATTTTAAATCTTTCTGGATAAAGCAGCCTCCAATCCTCTTTTACTCTTGCTCTAAAATCATAAGGATTTAAAATATATTCTATACCCAAACTAGCTGTGGGAAAGTTAATCCCTTTATTGGGCTGTTTAATGCCTCCATTGGAGATATGATTATAAAAAAAGCCAGCTCTTGCTTGTAGATGAGGGCGAATTCGGTAATTAATCATCCCATTGACGAAGAGTAAAAAGCTAATGGGAGAACTATAAAATTGATTCTCAGGATTGGTTTCTACATCATATACTCGGTTGAGATAAGAAATACCCAATCCTAAGCGAAACGAAAAATTAAGACGATTGCGGACAGCTATAATAGGCTCAAAATAAGCTCCTAAATTGATAGCACTGCCTAGCACCTCAGGATTGTTGAAATTAATATAACTCAAAGTAGCCCCTACTCTTGGAAATGAGGTAAAGTTTTTCCAAGATTTCTCGCTGATTAGGTGCAAAGCAGCATCTAGCTCAAAGCCCCAAGGATTAGAATTAGCTTGCTCTTTAATTACATCCGAATGAGGAATGATAAAACCATAATGACCTCTTAGACCCAAAGCAATAGGAGTTCGATTTTGTGAAATACTGTCTATCTGTGCTTGAATGGGTATCAGAGCACAAAAATAAAAAAACATTAATACCCTAAGTCTAAACATATATTCTGAATTATTTAATAGTATTACTATTTGATTAAACTTAGATACCTTTAATATTGTTAAACTATTTTGGTAAATATTTTCATACTAGAAATGGTTACTTTATTTTCACAAAATTTAATTTGTTCGTGGTATATTTACCAAGATTATTCTAATAGATTTGTGTATAGAAGCTTACTCATCTACAATAAACTAACTTTTTATATTCATTAGCACTTAAAGTGGTATTTTTCGTTTGTAATCTTATTCTTTTAAATTGTTTTAAACCTTATTATTAATATAAAATGGCAATTAGTGATCGTTTTTTAAAATTCTTGAAAGTAGAACTCAATGATTTTCTAGGAAAATATGAAGAGGAAAAACCTAAAACCACTCCTAAAAAAGAAACAAATTGGACGGATACTGTTTATGATTTTTTTAATGGAAAAAGCTCTCCAAAAGAAGATAATACACAAAATAGTTCTCAAGACCAATCGCAAAATCGTCAGAATCGCCGTTCTCGAAATCGCTCCTCACAGCAACAGTCTGAACAAGATGATTACTCATCCTCATCATCCTCTTCTTCTTCTTCTTGGCAAAATACCAATACTGACCCAGAAGCAAAATACTATGAGGCTTTGGAGATAAAATCTGGTGCTTCTATGGATGAAATCAAGGCAGCTTACAGACAAGTGATGAAAAAATATCATCCAGATAAATTTGCAAGCGACCCAGAAAAACAAAAATATGCAGAGCAACTTGCCCAAAAAATAAATGAGGCTTATGATTATTTGAAAAAGAAACACGGAGCATAACTGATGACACATATCTCAAAAGATACGCTATGGAAAGGCATCATTGAAGATTTATTTGATGATTTTCTTTATTATTTTTTTCCTGATTGGGCAACCCAATCCGTAGATTTTACTAAGAAGTTTGAGTTTCTGGACAAAGAACTTGATGAAATCTATCCCAAAACTAAAGACAATCAAAAACGATATGCTGATAAATTGGTCAAAGTATTTACCAAAGAAGGCATAGAACAATGGATTTTGATACACATAGAAGTCCAAGGGTATAAAGATACTGAGTTTACAGAGAGGATGTTCACTTATTTTACACGTATCAGAGACCGTTGGCAACAACAAATCATGGCTTTGGCGATTTTTACAGATGAGGATAAAAACTATCATCCAAGTCATTACTTTTATAAATACCAAGAAACTGAAAATACCTATAAGTTTGCCACCTTCAAACTCTTAGACAAAACCGAGAAGGAACTAGACATTGCCAATAATCCTTTTTCTATTGTAATGCTAACTGCACACAAAGCACTCATCAAAAGAAATCTAGCAGATAGCAAGCAATTAATCTGGAAAGTAGAGTTGATAAAAAATCTACAAAAGGCAGGATATTCAAATGAAAAAATACGTAAAATATTGAATTTTATTCGTTATTATGTTAAATTTGAGAAGGAAGAAAACTTATTCTCACTTAATCAAACCATTCAAAAAACTTTTAAACAACGTACAAATATGGGCATAGAAGAAGCAATATTACAGGAAGTAAGAGAAACCAGTCTGCAACAGGGGCTAGAACAAGGGCTAGAACAAGGATTAGAACAGGGGCTAGAACAAGGATTAGAACAGGGGCTAGAACAAGGGCTAGAACAAGGATTAGAAC
>JBBRUH010000011.1:0-26816 GCA_038248005.1 Cytophagales bacterium
GCCTTGCTCTCCTAGTAGTGTTTTACCATGCAAAAGACCTTTTATCGCCTCTTGTTTAAATTGATTGTAATCAAATTCCTCTTCGGTTCTCCCTTTTTTTGACATAAGTGTTTTTTTTTTTAAATATATACATTTTTTTTTATTGACACACTTTTTTGAACACTCCCAAAATATAGCGTATTTTTTCTTACAATAGTAAACACACAAAAAATCAGACCTATTTTTAAACACTAAACTGATGATATAAATTTAGCAGAAAATCAGAATTACATAAAAAATCCGATGGCTTTTGAAGCTATCGGATTTTTTATAAAATTTATCTTTTAAACGACTACTTTATATTGGACTAATACTATTTTAAAAGTCTAGGAAAATGCTTTCAGTTTATTGAGATGGTATAAAAAGTTTTATGAGATGTTCAAAGGAAGTATCTTTTAAAATTGAATACGCATCCTTTGAGGATGAATTGAATAAATAATATCACCCTTTGGGATTTCATTTTAGCAACAAACACAAAACTTTTCACCTAATTGGGGTATATTATTTTTTGCTTTCTCCCTAAAGTAAATACTCATTATAAGAGCTTTACAACTTATAATCTAACCCAACTCTTATAACTTGTCCCTCATCACTCATTGATACTATATTTTTTGTGCGTCTTGGATAGCAGTACGCAAAGCCCTGAGTTTATTATTAACCTCTTCCATTTCACCTTCTGGGCTAGATTTGGAGACTACTCCACCTCCTGCTTGGTAAAATAATCGATTGTTTTTGCTTAAAAAAGAGCGAATCATAATGGCATGATTTACATCTCCCTTGAAGCTCAAAAAGCCAATTGCCCCCCCATAATAGCCTCTATTTTGATTTTCGTATTGATTGATAAGCTCCATCGCACGGTACTTGGGTGCACCCGAAAGCGTCCCTGCTGGAAAAGTATCTGCAAAAAGACGTAAATTAGATTTGCCTGCTTCTATCTCTGCGGTTACTTTAGAAACCAAGTGAATCAAGTGAGAGTAGTATTGAATTTCTTTGAAGGTTTCTACTTTTACATTACTTCCATTGCGGCTGAGGTCATTTCGTGCCAAGTCCACAAGCATGACGTGTTCAGCATTTTCTTTTTCATCATCAAAAAGCTGACGAGCCATTTTTGCATCTTCTTGGTCATTGCCTGCTCTTTTGACAGTACCCGCAATAGGGTGAATCTCAGCCATATTTTTGGAAATACGAATTTGTGCTTCGGGAGAAGACCCAAAAATCTTATAGCTTCCGTAATCAAAATAAAATAAATAAGGAGAAGGGTTGATAGAACGCAAGGCACGATAGACATTAAATTCATCTCCTTGAAAACCCTTAGAAAACTGCCTTGCCAATACGATTTGAAAGACATCTCCTCGCTTGCTGTGTTCTATGCCTTTTTCTACTATTTGCATATATTCCTCATTGCTCAAGTTAGATGCCTCCTCTTCGGTGCTTTCAAAGTGATAGGCTGGGAAGTTACGGCTATTGATAATGGTTTCTATTTCTTCTAGGTGAGAGTTATCATCTTGGTAGGTATGTTCAAAAATAAAAAGCTCATTTTTAAAGTGATTAATCGCAATCACATATCTATACACCTGATAAAGCATATCTGGGATTTTACGTGCATCATCTTCAAATGTCTTTATCTCAATGTCTTCAAAATAACGTACCGAGTCAAAAGTAGTGTAGCCAAATAAGCCATTTTGAGGAAAATTAAATATATCCTCGTCTATCTCAAACCTCTTCACAAAAGTTCTAAACTCTTCTATGACATCTATTCCTTTTTCTATATGGATATTTTCATTGCTTTTATCAGGATAATTGATGGATATATCCTTGTTTGAAACCTCAAAGCGAGCAATGGGCATAAAACAGATATAAGAAAAAGTGTTGTCATTGCCATGATAATCAGAGCTTTCTAGCAAGATGGTATTGGCATATTTATCTCTAAGCTTAAGATAAATACTGACGGGAGTAAGTGTATCAGCTAAGAGCTTTCGATAAGAGGTTTTTAGGGTGTATTTTTTCATTGGGTTCATAGATTAAATTCATAAAAAAAAGGCTTACTGCGAGCAGCAAGCCTTAGTGGTAATTTATATTTTCAAATATTTACACAGGCAATAGTGTCGCATCTTGAATTAAAATGCACCACCACCAATTATTATGTAGATTTTGAATTGTCATATCTCTTATTTTTTTCAAACTTAGAAAATCATCTCTAAGGAAGCAAATATTTCTCTATATTTTTCTTGAAAATAAACCTAAACACCTTCTGCTACTACTTCTTTTACTTCGGGAAGCATTCTCTTGAGAAGGTTTTCTATCCCTGACTTGAGGGTCATAGTAGAAGATGGACATCCACTACAGGCACCCTGCAGGAGTACCTTGACAGTGCCTTCTTCAAAGGAGTGAAAAGTAATCGCACCACCATCACCTTCTACGGCTGGGCGAACGTATTCGTCCAGAATAGCACGGATTTTTAAGTTGATTTCTGGCTCATTTTCATCTATTTCTTCTGAGAAAAAAGCTTGCCCTTTGAAAATCGGTTTTTCAGCTTCAAGGTATTCTTTGATAAATTTTTTGAGGTCGCCCGCTACCTCATGCCAGTCAGTTTGTTCATTTTTCGTAACGGTTGCGAAGTTATTCATCATAAACACTCGCTGCACAAAAGGGAAGTTAAATAACTCTGTAGCCAAAGGAGACTCAGCAGCTGCTTCTACGCTAGGGTAATCAAAGGTCTGACCCTGAGGCACTAACATAAAGTTAGCCACAAACTTAAGAGAGTTAGGGTTAGGGTTAGATTCTGTATAGATGGTTATGTATTTTGGAATGCTAGGATTCATATTTATTGAGTTTAAATTTTAAATAAAAGTATTGCTTTCAAGGCTAAACAGTACAAACTTAGATTAGGTTTCTTAAAATTCCTAATTAAGCTAAATGTACTTTTCTCTATACACTACTTGCAATGGCATCTAAGATAGTATGATAATCTACTTCATTTAACCCATCACCTGCTTTGGAAGGATACTGAATGGCATTGTCCCAGTGATTGGCGATATCTGTCCAGGCATAAGCATCAGGGGAATAGATAATCAATCTTTTGGCAGAATGTCCCATAAACTGCCCATCCCATAGGTCTGTCAGTTCATCAAAATTATTGGGAATATTAGTAGGGTAGTTACTTGGTTTTTTGCCTTCATCTTTTTCTAATGGATGCGTACTAGCATCTGTCCAGACGATGATGATTTGTCGTTTTTTATCCCCCGATTTATTCCAATCTGAGCGAATAGCCAATGAGATAGCTTCTAAACCACACTCGGGCTCGTAGCCACCTCCCTCTGCTTTAATCTTTGAGACAAACTCTCTAAAAGCCTCTTTTTCTTGGGGAAGAGCAAAAAAATTAGATTGGTGCATAGACTCATCACCATCATAATAATAATCTCTATAAACGATGACCTTGACACGAAGTGCATCAATAGATTTGTCTTTGCGAGCCATCACTTCCATGAGGTCTTCATAGAAGCGTTGGGCATTTTCTTTGACACGCTCTATGATAGGCGCCATGCTGCCCGTAGCATCAATGCACATCACCATATCTACTGTGTATTCTAAGCCTTGCATATTTTGTTGGAGTAATTTTGGTAAAAAATTTCTGAACTTGAAGTTAGAAAAAATAAGCCATACAAGGAAAGATTTGCCTTATTTTTAAATAAAAAAATGATTCTTAGTAACAGTAACAGCATAAGTGAGAGATGAGTTATGAATTTGTAATAATTTGATAATGAGTATTTTATTTTTAGCATTTTACTAATTAGCTGATTAATTTTATTTAAAGTACTTATTATCAAAATCTTATTTCTTGCTAAATAAAACTATCCAGATGATTATTTAACTCGTCATTTGCAACCCTATTCTCAAACTTGTGTCTCTGTATTTATTAAGACCACTTATTTAAGAAAGTTTAACTTTCTTTAGATTTCTTCAATAAAAAAACAAGTTTATTTGTACTAAAATAAAAATATTATTAAAATCTATTATTATGATGAATGCAGGAAAACATTAGTAAGGACTAAATAACTGGATTCCGTCTTAATTCTTATCCATCTCTTCTATCCATTTTTTGATGGTAGTGATTCCTTCCTCATGCAGTAGTTTGCGACTTAACTCAGGCATCATTACTCCTGGGTCGAGCGAATTCATCCTGTAAAGTAGGATAGATTCATTGGGCTTTTGAGGAACGATATCATAAGTGAGTGTTCCAGAACCTCTGCCAGCAGCCACAGGTGTTTTATGAATACCAAGTGCAGTGGGGTCTTTTTCGTGGATATATAAGTACAAGCCAGAAGTATTGGCAGGACCTTCGGGGCGGTGACAATGTCCACAGTTAATGTCCAAATAAGCTCTCGCTCTTTGAGTAATAGAGCCATCATTCTCCTCTTCCCATCTCGGAAACCGAGGAATGTGAGCGTCCTCTTGGGGTAAATCAGTTAGCAAGCCTTTTCTTGTCCAATATTTAAGCTGGTTTTCGGTATTTCCTTCGTATGCAAAATCTCCATTAAGTTGGCGAGCTGAGGGTCCAATTGGTAAAAGTTTTTCTTTAAAATTATGACAGCCTTTGCATTCATTCATGTTTGGGATTACATAATTTAGCTTTTGTTTTTTACCCTTTTCATCTTTCCAAGCAATCTCCTTTTCACCACCCGCTACTTCTAGGTAGGCATCTGTTTGAGCTTCATTCCAAATGTAAGGCAATGCTATCCAGCCTCTTTCTTGATGGAGCAAGACACGAGTTTCCATGAGTGTGCGTCCTTTGCTTTCATCTCGGGCATCTGTGGGATAGTAGAAGGTCTTTACGATGGCAGTGCCTACAGGAAAGTCTAATACCTCAAGGGCATTGTATTTTACAGTCTTGCCCTCAGGAAGTCTTATAAAACGTAATTTACGGGCATAATCAGAAAACAAAGGTGTATTCAGAGTATAAGGCATCACATCTTTGGCAGGCTTCATTGCTGATATATTACCTTCAAAAAAACCATACTCTGAGAGCTTCTCTGGAAGAGCAGTATCTTCTAATGTGTAGCTTGGTTTTTTAAAAATATGTGCAACAGAGATGATATAAAGCCCTATTGCAGTGATAAACAAGAGATATTTAAGTGATTTCATAGTGTAGAGAGAAAAGAAAGAAGGGTTAATCTGCTCTTGTAGAAGCACTTAATTCTTCCTTGATTTATTTTGATTTTTGATTTTCAAGTTTTGCTTCTTTAAGACTAGGTTGTGTGCAATCATAAGCACTTAACTCTTGGCTAATATTTTTGAAATTATTGCCAGCATCTATATTGGTAAAGCTTTGATTGGTATTGTTGCGGATACAGATTTTAAACTCAGACTTTACATTGCCATTTTGGTCTAAGGTTTTTTTATCTACAATGCCATCATATATAATATGTGGCACATCTTTACCAAATTTCAGCTTAAATCTAAACATCTTCCCCATTCTGCCTTTGGAGGTAGGGCGGGTAGATTCTCGCTCATAATAATTATCATAGACAGAAATTGCTGTAGGATAAGGATAGTATTCCTTGTCATTGATGGGGATTTCAGTCATATAATAGCTAATGATGCTTGTGCCTGATGATTTATTATTAATGATTTTATTGTTGAAGATTTCTACATTACTAGTAGCCAAAACCATAATTCCTGTGCCATCTGGCACACTGCCTACGATATTACCTGGGGGTGCAAAATTCGCCAAATTATTATCATGTACTTTATTATCGAAAACACGCACATTTCCACCCTTCTTAAGCACAAGATCAGGAAGATCAAATATCAAGATACCACCTGTATTTTGGTAGGCTTCATTTTGATAGACATCTGCCATGAGTGAGTTTTCAATCTCGATGCCTGCCACATTATGATGGGCAATGCTATTACGGACAATGATGTTTTGAGATTGTCCAACATAAATTCCTGCATCCGAAGCACCAATAGCGATACATTTATCAATCAATACATTCTGGCATTGCACAGGATAAAGCCCATAAGAACCATTCGTTTTTTTGGGTTTACCTGTCCATTCTACTTTCACATTTAAGAAGGTAATACCATCTACATTCATTGTCTTAATACAGTCTCCTTTGGTATCTTGGATGGTGAGATCTTGGATAATAATATTTTTGGCATTGCTGACTCGAATACCTTCTGCACCCTCAGTTTGCCCTTTAAAAGATAAAATGGTCTTGTCTATGCCTTCTCCTTTGATGATAATATCTTCTTTATCTTCTAGAGATAGGCTGCGTGTGAGCGTAAAATTACCTCCTTGAATGGTAATGGTCGTCCCATTTTCTGCCATTATCATCTGAGTTTGGATTTTTTTCTGTATTTCGG
This sequence comes from Cytophagales bacterium, assembly GCA_038248005.1. Taxonomy (GTDB): domain Bacteria; phylum Bacteroidota; class Bacteroidia; order Cytophagales; family Microscillaceae; genus JAABSX01. Next base: position 6,406 of record JBBRUH010000011.1, read on the forward strand.
GCTGTGCCTGCACAAGGACTGCTATGCTCAGTAGGCTCAAAATTAGGATGGGTTTTGCAATCATCATATAATATAGTTTTCTTGTAAAATTTATACTGAATCTAAATTTAAGTATAAATAATGAAAATTAAAACTCAATTACTTTTTTTGAGTAAAGTTTGATTCGCAAGATGTAATTCTATGAAATAAAATGTCAGAAAATAGTTCTAAGCAATAAAGCTCTTACGCACTGACTATCAATATTTTATCTTTTTTATAAACACATAGATGCATAGAAAACATAGGGAATTGCTTACGAAAATCTTCTATATTAGGAAACAAAGCTTATGGTTATAAGATTTTTAAATAAAAATTAATGTAAATCATTGAAAATCAAGAAGTAAGAACTCTAAGATTCATTCAAATATCAAAATAATATTTTAATAGAAATATTCTATAAATTCACAATCTCATAACCTATAATTCATCACTTATCTCTTAAGAAGGTAAACTTGTCCCAAATCCAGAAGCATTTCTATGTCCGCCACCTCCAAACTGTGCTGCAATCTCTGATACATCAAAATCTCCTATGGAGCGAAGACTGTGAAAGCGTTTATCAGTAGCATCAAAATAGACTACCGCAAAAGGATGGTTAGGATACATCTGGCAAAGTTGATTGCCTATCTCGCTTTGTAGGGTACTGCTATTTACAGTAGGAACTTCATAGCCTGCTACCTTAGTAAATCGCATATTTTTACATATTTTCTGGATAAGTTGATTTTGATAGCGAAGTAAAATTTTACCTTCTTCTATTAGTTTTAGAGGACTCATAGAATCCCAGAGTTTAAAATCTAAGTCATACCCTCTCAGCCCTGCACTAAACTCCTTAGAAAAAGGCAAATCAAATTTCCATAAATCTTTGTCTTGAATATACTGAAGCATCTCAGGAACGGGTGTATCATGAAAATGCTCCCAAGCCAATACTGCCCCACTTTTTTGCATATCAAAAGTAACAGAAAGGTTCGGATATACTGCCAAGTCTATCGCTGCTAAATCTGCCTCTGCAGATTGGTGATGGTCAAGAATGGTAACTTGCTTCATTTTCTGGACATAATCAAGAATAGTGGCTTGTGGATAGCAAAAATCTACCATATAGACTTGTGATTTGTGTTTAAGCTCAGGAGCAGGTTGTTGGTGCTGAACTGGCAAATACTCTGCTTTATCTCCTAATACTTTCCAAGCGGCATAAGCTGCTCCAAAACCATCTGGACACTGGGCATGATATAATATATAAGTTTTCATAAAATTAGACTATTGAGTTATTTGTTTATTAAGTTTTTGGGTAATTGGGTTAATGAGTTATTTGTTTATTGAGTTAGTGGGTCATTAGTTATTGAGTTATTCGTCATTGAGTTGTTGGGTCATTTTTTTGTCATTAGTCAAGTCATTAGGTCATTGGTCATTAGGTTAGTAAATCCTCCAATCCTTCACCTCTTCACTAATCCCTCCTTCAATCCTCCGTTAAATCAATCCTTCAACCCTTTATTCAATCCCTCAACTCTCAATTCATTCACGTTGTTTAGAATCTATCCAAATCGTAACGGGACCGTCATTGACTAGGCTTACTTGCATATCTGCTCCAAACTCGCCTGTGGCGACTGGTTTTTGGAGCATTTGAGTAGTTTTTTTGATAAAAGATTCATACAAAGGAATTGCCTGAAATGGAGGTGCAGCCTGTATAAATGAAGGTCTGTTGCCTTTGCGTGTATTGGCATAGAGCGTAAATTGACTTATGATTAAGATTTCTCCTTGGATATCTTGCACCGAAAGATTCATTTTACCTTCCTCATCAGTGAAGATTCTCATTTGAATCAGTTTTTTGGTGAGCCACTCTATGTCTTCTTTGGTATCTTCTGCACATATTCCCTGCAAGACCAGCAAGCCTTGCCCGATTTCTCCTTTGATTTTACCTTCTATTTCTACTTTTGCTTGGGTAACTCTCTGAATAAGTAAACGCATTTTATCTTTAATTTGAAGCAAATAAAACGCTAAAGTAAGAATTATTCTTCTAAAATAAAGTGAACTCTGGATTAAATGAATTATCGGAGATATATCGTATATACCATTGACAAGGTCTTATTTTCTTCGAAAACAAACCATTGTCAAGGTAAAAATATCTAAATACTAGTACAATTGTTTCCACTTGTACCTCTAAAGATTTACTTAATCTAACAGAAGTTTATACTCCCAAGGCTTTAAGTCAAAGCTAGTCTTAGCACTGATTTTAAAGTTCTTATTACTAAAAAAATCAATATAATTCCCTAATATTTTTTCACCTTTGAGCGTAACCTTTTGTGCTTTGCCAGAGAAGTTAAAAATAGCCAATACCTTTTTACTTTCTTTCTCACGTATAAAAGTAAGTACTTGTGAAGCTTTGTCATTGTCTATAAATACCATCTCTCCTCCTGATACTCCATTCCAAAGGGCAGGGTTATCCTTTTTGAGCTTGATGAGTTTTTTATACAGATTGCCTACAGGGTGCAGTTCATTTGTCCACTCAATAGGGTCTTTTTCAAAAAACTTAAGAGAGCGATTTAGCCCTATTTCTTGCCCAGTATAAACTAAGGGCATTCCTTTGGCGGCGCAAGTAAGGGCTATAAAAGTTTCTAAGCTTTCACCAAACTTAAACATCGTACCTTCCCAAGAGTTTTTGTCATGGTTATCCACAAACAGCATTCTGTAAGCATCTTCGGGATATTTCTTTTGATCTTCTTTAAAATATATTCTTAAAGAATCTGCATTGGCTTTTCCTTGTGATACCCTATTCATTAAATCATAAAGCTCCCAAGCATAGGTCATATCAAAAGCCTTTTCATGTAAATCTGGTTTTTCCCATTCGGCAAGCATAAATACGGGCTTGACTTTATCTAGTCTAGGCCTTACATTGTTCCAAAAATCAGTAGGGACTTTACCAGCCACATCACAGCGATAGCCATCTATGTCTGCTTCTTTTAGCCAAAATTCTAAGGATTTGGTCATCTCAGCACGTAACTCCTTGTTGCTATAATCAAGTTGTATTACATCAGTCCAGTCTGTGCCTTTGGGAGGCATAAAATTACCTTGTTCGTTTTTTGCATACCAATCAGGATGAGCTTCTACCCAATCGTGGTCCCATGCAGTATGATTAGGTACCCAATCTATGATGAGATACATGCCTTGTGCATGGGCAGTCTTGACCAAGTCTTTAAAGTCTTCCATCGTCCCAAACTCAGGATTTACTGCTTTATAGTCTTGTACGGCGTAGTAACTTCCTAGCATTCCTTTGCGGTTTTTTTTGCCGATAGGGTGTATAGGCATGAGCCAAATAATGTCTGTACCTAGTGCCTTTATTTTAGGAAGGTATTTTTGGAAGGCTTTAAAAGTACCTTCAGGAGTATATTGACGTATATTTACTTCATAGATACTTGCATTGCTGCTCCATTCAGGATGAAAGGATCTAAATGCTGAGATAGAGTCATTTTGTGGGTCAGTTTTTAGCTCATAAATATCTGCTTGTCTATTATCTGTAGTGCAAGCAAATAGAGCCATAAGAAAACCCATACTCAGCACATGAAGGAGGGTGGTTAGAGGAGATGATTGTTTCATAAACAGATAGGTATTTTATGGTGATGTATTTGAATTTTACAAATAAACTATATTCTTGGCAAAATGAGAAATTAAGATGAAAACAAAATGGTTTTATTATTTACTTCTCCTTACCTAAGATACACTTGTGATTTAAATCAAAAAGTTGTTTCTTTGTCGAGGTGTACAAGGTAAATTTAGAAACCTCTCTGAGTAATAAACTTATTTATCCCAAAAACTTTATGAAAAAAAATGTGGTTATGGAACTAGTAGAAGTGATTTTATCTAAAGAACTGCCCTTAAAAAGCATCAAAGTAGAAGGAGTAAATCAAGAAGAAAAGCTAGAAAACCTAGTGGAAGCAATCAAAATAGCAGAGAAATCACTGGATACACCCTCTATTTCATAATAAAATAAAGGGTAAATAAAATTAAGTTATACATTTAGGACGATATATTATGAGTAAAAAAGGAAGAGTTTTGATGGCAATGAGTGGAGGAATAGATAGCTCTCTGGCAGCAGTATTGCTCCATGAGCAGGGCTATGAGGTGATAGGCATGACCATGAAAACTTGGGACTATGCCTCCTCTGGGGCAAGTGGCAAAGAAACAGGCTGTTGTAGTCTAGACTCTATCAATGATGCCCGCAATATCGCTGTGCAGTTGGGATTCCCTCATTATATTCTGGATATTAGAGAAGAATTTGGGGATTATGTGATAAACCACTTTACGGATGAATACTTAGCGGGTCGCACACCTAACCCTTGTGTATTATGCAACACGCACATCAAATGGGATGCTTTGCTACGCCGTGCAGACAAACTAGACTGTGAGTTTATCGCCACAGGACACTATGCCAATGTACGCCAAGAACACAATCGATATATCATTTCAAAGGGCATAGACCTTAACAAAGACCAATCGTATGCACTTTGGGGAGTTTCACAAGAGAGTCTCAGTCGTACTATGTTGCCACTTGGTCAGATTCACAAGCCTGAAATCAGAGCCATGGCTACAGAGCGTGGTTTTGTAGATTTGGTCAATAAATCTGAGTCTTATGAAATATGCTTTGTACCTGATAATGACTACCGTGGCTTTTTAAAAAGAAGAGTAGAAGGGCTAGAAGAGCGAGTAGCTGGGGGTGATTTTATATTAGAAGATGGCACAATAGTGGGTAAACATGAAGGCTATCCTTTCTATACCATTGGGCAACGTAAGGGCTTGGGTATTGCTTTGGGTTATCCTGTGTTTGTAACAGGCATTGACAAAAAAAATAACAGAGTCGTGCTAGGTCAAAAAGAAGATTTGGGCAGAAATGGAATGACTGTACGTCAATTAACGCTTTCTAAATATACAGACCTTATCAATAAACCCACAGAAACAGACACCAAGGTACGCTACAATCATGAAGGCGCACCTGCTTTGATAGAGCAGATAGGACCAGATGAAATGCAAGTAGTTTTTCATGAATATGTAGATGCCATCGCACCAGGGCAGGCGGCTGTTTTTTATGAAGGCGATGATGTGATAGGTGGAGGCTGGATAGCTGAAAGTTTTAAACACTTGAAATAGAGTGTCTTTTCAGTAGATATTAGTAAGAGATAAGTTATTAATTATTGGGTTATTAAGTCATTGATAATGAATGTTTTGGTCAAAATAAATGTCTATTTTATTTTTAAACTATTACTTATACAAAAATTGAAGGGTTTGCTCATAAGTAAACCCTTTTCTTATTTTAGATTCATACTAAACTAATTCTAAACTCTTTAAAGGTTTTATTGTCTTTTTTAAGAAGGAGTTGTACTTTTGAAACTTCAATCACTATTACTAAGAAACTATCATAAAAACTATCTCTTATATTTTGATTATGGATGAATTAGAAAATCGCAAACGGAAGTATTATCCAGGCGATGTGCGTCAAGTGGGTACTAAAGAATATAGTATGATTCTGGGTAATTTGATTAATTATAAACACCAACTTGTTCCCGAAGCAGACGAACAAAAAGTGGGTGATTTGATGCTCAAAGTTTCTCTCAAACTCAAAGAATTAGGCTATGAGTCAGAGTATAAATCTATTAAAAAGAAGCTAGGAAGACGAAAAAATGGACGATACCAAGAAATCACTAGCAAGAAAAAAAACGATACCATCAATACTGCTATAAAAGTATGGGAAGAAGCCAATCAGAACAATGAAGAAGCAAAAGTAAAAAATAAAAGGAAAGCATAACTAGATGAGCTATGAATGCTTAATTATCTGATAATGAGAATTTTAACAGCTAATAATCTATTTATTTTTTTAAAAAATTGCTAAAATTTTCTGAGTCTTCCAAATATCTCTTAAAACAAACGTTGCGTAACTATGCGCTATTTTTTAGAAATTGCTTACAAAGGTACTCATTATCATGGCTGGCAAATACAGCTCAATGCACATACTGTACAAGCGGAGATTGAAGGCGTTTTGCAAAAAATATTTTCTCAAAAAATGGAAATCGTGGCAAGTGGACGCACAGATACGGGTGTGCATGCTTCTCAGCAATTTGCACATTTAGATACTGAGACTCCATTAAAACACTATGAGCATTTAAGGAAAATCAATATTTTATTACCTTCTGATATTGCGATTCGTAATATTTATTTGGTAGAGCCAGAAGCACATGCTCGCTTTGATGCTATAGAGAGAAGCTATCAGTATCATCTTTCTACTCAAAAAAAACCTTTTGATTTTGAGTTTTGTACGCTTGATTATCGCCAATATAACTTTGATAAAATGAATGAAGCTGCCCAAATTTTGGTTCAGCGCAAAGATTTTCAAGCATTTAGCAAGGTAAAAACAGAAGTAAATAACTTTAATTGTGAGATAAAATCAGCGTATTGGCAACAAAAAGATGATAACTATGTATTTCATATCACTGCCAATCGCTTTTTGAGGGGGATGGTACGTACTATTGTAGGTACTTTGATGCAAGTAGGGCTAGGAAAAATAAACTTAAAAGATTTTGAAATGGTTATAATCGGGAAAGACCGAAAAAAAGCAGGACATGCTGCACCACCCGAAGGATTATTTCTAAGTAAAGTTACCTATCCTTACGAATTACGCCCTATTGAATAATTTTTTTTAATGATTCTTGTAAAAATATATCCATGAGTGATAAAGAAAAAGTAGATGAGAAAATCTTAGAGTGGAGAGCCATCAGAAGACTATCAGAATTTGCTAAACCTTATAAATCCTACTTTGCTTGGTTAGTGGCACTTACCATTTTGGTAGGATTTTTAGGGCCTATTCGCCCTTTTTTGATAGAATATACCATCAACAATCACATAGCTTTTAATGACTATGAAGGGCTTCGCAATATGACTTTGCTCATGGTTGCTTTGCTACTCTTGCATGCATACGTGCAGTATATGCACACTTATCTCTCAGGATGGCTAGGGCAATCTATAGTCAAAGATATTAGAGTAGCTCTTTATAAGCATATCCTCAAATTAAAGCTTTCTTTTTATGACAAAACGCCCATAGGAAGACTTGTAACTAGAAATATCTCTGATATAGAAACCCTTTCTAATGTCTTTACAGAAGGAATTGCAGCCTTAATTGGGGATATATTGCAGATTGTCTTTATTCTTGCTCTGATGTTTTACACCAATTGGAAGCTTACACTAGTGAGTCTTTCACTCATTCCATTTTTATTGCTCAGCACCTATGTCTTCAAAGAAAAAGTAAAAAAAGCTTTTGATGAGACTCGAGTGGCTGTTTCTAACCTCAATTCTTTTGTGCAAGAGCATATCACTGGGATGAACATTGTCCAGATTTTTGGAAGTGAAAAAGTAGAATACCAAAAGTTTCAAGAAATCAACCGTGAACACCGAAAAGCACATCTTCGGGCTGTGATGTATTATTCGGTATATTTTCCGATTGCAGAGATTATCTCCGCAGGAGCGATGGGCTTGCTCGTGTGGTATGGTGCAAGAGGCGTATTGAATGAAGGCGTATCATTGGGGACTTTGATTGCCTTTATTATGTATATTTCCTTATTTTTCCGTCCTATTCGGATGATTGCAGATAGATTTAACACTATACAGCTTGGCGTAGTAAGTACCAATAGAATCTTAAAACTCTTAGATGATGACTCACAGATAGCCAACAGTGGTACTTATAAACCTGAGGAAGTAAGAGGAGAAATCAAATTTGACAAGGTCTGGTTTGCTTACCAAAATGATGACTATGTATTGAAAGATATTTCTTTTGAGGTGAAAGCAGGAGAGACTATTGCCCTCGTAGGAGCTACAGGTGCAGGTAAATCTTCGGTGATTAATTTACTGAGTCGTTTTTATGAAATTAATCAAGGAAGTATTTATTTTGATGGTAAAGATATTCGTGAATATGACCTAGAATCCCTTAGACGAAATATTGGTGTAGTATTGCAAGATGTTTTCTTGTTTTCTGATACCATTGCCCAGAATATTTCACTCAATAATAAAACCATTGAGAGAGAAAAAATACTTGAAGCTGCAGATTTAGTAGGTGCTCGTAAGTTTATAGAAAGACTAGATTTAGGCTTTGACTACAATGTGCAGGAGAGAGGAGCTACACTTTCGGTCGGACAGCGACAGTTGGTTTCTTTTGTGAGAGCGATGGTCTATGACCCTAAAATAATCGTACTAGATGAAGCTACTTCTTCGGTAGATACTGAAACAGAAGAACTTATCCAATCTGCCATAGAAAAACTAATGAAAGGACGAACTTCTATTGTGATTGCTCACCGTCTCTCTACCATTCAAAATGCAGATAAAATATTGGTGCTTGACAAGGGTGAAATCGTAGAACAAGGCACTCACCAAGAACTATTGCTCAAAGAAGGCTTTTATGCAAATCTTTATAAGATGCAGTACAAAGCGATGGTGTAAAATGCAAAACTTGAATGAATCTCAAAAAAAGCTTTGGCACAATATCCAAAACTCCTCAATATTATCCTCTACTCCCGCAAGTCTTCAGCGAAGCAGACTTGAGGTTATCCTTCATCCAGTTTTCAGACTGGGCTAAGTCTTAGCCAAATAAAAGCTATCGCTAATCTTTATCTCTTTGCCTATCTTACGTACAGTCTGAAGACTGAACATAAGGATTGCTCCAAGTCTGCTTCTCTAAGACTTGAAGCATTTTTTATTTTAGAAGACTTGGAATAGAGGGAAACCATTCTTGCAAACTTTCTCTTGATGACAATGAGGACATTTCATAAAATTATTCTTATTTTTACGAAGCTATATAATATTACATTTGTAACACTACCTGAAAATGATATACAGGACTTGATAGCCACGTTTAAAGAATAATAAATAGTTTTACAGAGTTTTCAATATAGAAGGAGAGATGCTCTCAACAGAGATTTAGGTTTATCAAAAGTGAATAAATAGCAAGTAAATAATAATAATCAAAAAGCCGAGTTAGATATTCTAATTCGGCTTTTTTTATCATTTAAAGATGTTTTTTTGATTATTTAAAAGTAATTGATAAAAAAAATATTTTTCCTTAACTTTTAGGGCATACAATGAGTTGAAAAAATAATCAGAAAAAATAAGAATTTATTCACTTTATTTTATGATTATACACTAAATTTGAAACAAATTTCTAAGAAAAATAAACTGATTTATGGAAGTTACCTTAATATCTGGCATAATAGCCTTTACAGCAGTGATTGTCTTGTTGGTTGGATTATTACTTTTTGCACAATCTAAACTAGTACAAAGTGGTCCAGTAAGAATCATCATCAATGGAGATGAAGCAAACCCTCGTATAGTTGCTGCAGGTTCTACCTTGCTTACTACTTTAGCCCAAGAAAGCATGTTTTTACCTTCAGCTTGTGGAGGCGGTGGTACATGTGCTATGTGTAAGTGTATCATAGATGATGGGGCAGGTGATGTATTGCCTACAGAAGTAGGGCATCTCAGCCGACAAGAGCGCAAAGACAATGTACGTCTTTCTTGTCAAGTCAAAGTAAAACAAGATATGCACATCCGAATTCCAGAAGAAATCTTCGGTATTAAGAAATGGGATTGTGAAGTGGTTTCTAACTATAATGTAGCTACTTTTATCAAGGAGTTTGTTGTAAAACTTCCTGAGGGAGAAACACTTGATTTTGAATCAGGTGGTTACATACAGATAGATGTACCTGTGTTAGAAGTAGATTTTAAGAATTTTGACATAGCTCCTCGCTCCAATGATCCAGAGGGACCTGAAAAATATAAAGAAGATTGGGACAGTTTTAATCTTTGGGAGCTAAAAATGAAAAATCCTGAGATACAATTTAGAGCCTATTCAATGGCAAATCATCCTGCTGAGGGAAATATTGTGATGCTCAATATTCGTATTGCTACTCCACCTTGGGATAGAGCCAATAACAAATGGATGAGTGTAAATCCAGGTGTTTGCTCTTCTTATGTATTCTCTTGTGTACCTGGTGATAAAGTAACCATCTCTGGTCCTTATGGAGAGTTTCATATCAACCCTACTCAACGTGAGATGATATATATTGGTGGTGGTGCTGGGATGGCTCCTCTTCGCTCACATATTTTCCACTTATTTCATACTGAAAAAACAGACCGTAAAGTATCTTACTGGTATGGCGGTCGCTCGAGACGTGAATTGTTCTATACCAAAGATTTCCGTGATATAGAAAAAGACTTTCCTAACTTCAAATACCACATTGCACTTTCTGACAAGAAAATGGCAGAAGAAGTGGACAATTGGCATACTAAAGAAGGTCTTGATGATGAGGGAGAAGGCTATATAGGATTTATCCACCAAGTACTCCAGAAAAATTACTTAGACTCACATCCTGAGCCTGAAGAAATTGAGTATTACCTATGTGGACCTCCTTTGATGAATGCTGCAGTATTAAAAATGCTGGATGAAATGGGTGTTCCTGATGAGAATATTCGTTTTGATGACTTTGGAGGATAGTATTTCATTATCATCCTATAAAATTAAAAAAACCACTTTCAAAAGAAGTGGTTTTTTTTATGTTTTATCAAATAGGTTTGGCTGTAGTCAAATAGATTCATAAGTATATATAGGAAGGCTTAAAAAGCCTTATACTTTTATTAGAAAATAAATTAGGCAATACAAAAGAGTTGAGGAATATATTAGAAACCCTAAAAAAACACACACATTTATATCAAAGGTATTAATCTAATATTAAATTATCAGCCCTCTCTAAAAGACGCATTACTTTCCTACCGATTGCTTTTTGTTCTTTCAATAGTTCATCAGCACGCTGTGATAAGCCATTATTGTAAGTACCGTCTAAATCAAAGATTCGTTCATTTTTTTTGACCATATAAACCCATTCATTAAATAAACCTTTTCTCTTTAGGGTAAGTCTTGTAATCTCATCCTCGATTATTTGGAGTCTCTTTTTGGTATCCATGATTTTTTATTTTTAGATATTATTGATTATAAATATAGTTTCTAAAAGATAAAAAGAATCTTTTGGCTAGTCGAAAAATAGATAACTATAGCTTATGGAGGAACAGTAAGATAAGAAATATTAAAGCTCACACATTCAACTAAGGTAATCAAACATTCAACTAGTTTTGGCAAACTATATATGAAATTATAATGCTCATCTTTTTTAAAAAGAAAAAAGGCATTATATTAATTGAAAAATATATTTGATATGTCTATGCGTTTTAGATTATGCTTTAAATATATGTAGTTTTTTGATAAAAAAATGAAAAACAATAAAAATTTTTTTCGTGTCTATTGGGGGTAAATACTGATTTGGTCTGTGATATTAGCCGCTTTTATTGGTCCAGGAACAGTTGCTACTGCTGCAAAAGCAGGTGCATCCTTTGGTTTTAAACTTTTATGGGCGTTATTTTTTTCTATGTTGGTATGTACATTACTCCAAGAAGCAGTTATGAGGATTTGTTTTTGTACCGAACTTACACTTGGGCAAGCACTCAAAAAGAGCCTATATCAATCAAAAGGAAGTTTTTTTATCCAATTTATACTAGGTATTGCAATATGATACTATATTTTTCACATTGATTTTATCAAGAGTTACTCCTTCTTTGGGCGTAATACTATTATTGAGAAAAAAACGACTCAATTCTGTATATAATTCTTGGTATTTTCGGATGGCCTTTCTATCTCTGTGGCTGAGATTGTAACTCTCACTAGATATTAGCTCATAGATAGGAGCTACATTTTTAGAGAAGAAATTATAGAAATGCTTAGGTGTGATTTGATTTTGACCGAATAGCTCATCGTAAATCAAAAAAGCCTTTTGATGATAATCTGCTACTTTATAAGAGTAGTCTAGCTTTAAACCATAAAGATTATCTAGCAATGTATATACCTTAGCTTGTGTATTTTGATTACCAGATTGGATAGCTATTGATTCTGCCTTTTTTGCATATTCTAGGCTTTGCTCAGGGCTAGTACCACAGTATTTTTGAGTATTTTCTATAATTGCCTTTAATTCTATTTCTTTACTGTTTTGGGCAAATGAAATACTAAATAAAGTAAATTTTATAATCAGAATTAAAGAGGTATTGACGAGTAACACAAGCAATACTTTAAAAACTAGAGAAAATATAACAGACAAAATACTTTATACAGCATTAAATCAAAGATTGATGTAACTTTATATTTCTTATATCAATGAATTGGAGCAAAGCATACAACAAAAATGGGTAGTGTTATATTTGTAAGGGTGGGTTCAGTATGCTTTTTTTCTCATGTAGATACTCTTACAATGATTTTCAAAATTTGAAAACATTATATCTATAACGCTACCAATTTGAAATAGTTATTTCTGACAAAAGCCATAAGTAAGTAAATGCCTCCGTTACCAAAATCGTAAGTAACCTCTTCAAAATAAAGCATTCATTTAGTTTGAGCCAAATCCTCATTATTAGATTATTACAAATTCATAACTCATCTCTTACTAAGCAGGAGGTTGGTTATAAGTTATTTGGTTATTAGGATTTAATTAGCTGATAATAAGCATCTTACCGTAACTAAATTATCGCTTTATTTCTTTTGTGTTCTTAAGAGACTTGATAACTCATTATATTTTTTGACGAGAAAGGTTACAAGACCTTTAGTCTGATGTAATCTTCTTTATAATATACAAGTAAACATGAGTTCACAGAATGATTCTCTTATTTTTCCTTTCACAAAATATTTTACCATTCAGAGAATTGTTTATTTTTGCACCATGCAAAAACCACAAATTATCATCCTCGATTTTGGATCTCAATATACCCAACTCATTGCTCGGCGTGTGCGTGAGCTTCATGTATATTGCGAGATTCACCCTTTCTCTCATGCCCATGTATTAGAAAAACATCTCCAAGAAGGCACACTGAAAGGAGTTATTTTGTCTGGAAGTCCTTGCTCAGTCAATGATGCTGAAGCTCCTACGATTGATTTTACAAGTATCTTAGGCAAGGTTCCAGTACTTGGGATATGTTATGGAGCTCAACTCATTGCACAGCAGCTAGGAGGCAAAGTAGAAAAATCTCAAACCCGTGAATATGGGCGAGCAAATCTTCCAGAGATGAACCAAGCACACCCACTACTAAAAAGCCTTAGCCCCAACACACAAGTCTGGATGTCTCATGGAGATACTATCAAGCAAATCCCTGAGAATTTTAAAATCATCGCCCGCACAGAGAGAATCCCTATAGCTGCCTTTGAGATAGAAGGTCAGCAAACTTATGGCATACAGTTTCACCCAGAAGTTACACATAGTATTGAGGGTAAGCAATTATTAGAAAACTTTGTGATAGGCATTTGTAAATGCCAGCCTAACTGGACTCCAGCAGCCTTTGCAGATCAGACTATCAGTGAGCTTCGTGCAAAATTAGGCAATGATAAAGTAGTACTAGGTCTGTCAGGGGGAGTAGATTCTTCGGTAGCTGCTTTGCTTTTGCATCGTGCGATAGGTCAGAATCTTCATTGTATTTTTGTAGATAATGGATTGCTACGCAAAGATGAATTTGAGGAAGTAATAGATTCTTATAATGATTTAGGCTTAAATGTGATTGCAGTCAATGCCCAAGAAGAGTTTTATGTCGCTCTCAAAGGACTTTCTGACCCTGAAGCCAAACGCAAAGCCATCGGTAAGACTTTCATAGAAGTATTCCAAGACGAAGCCAATGAACTGAAAGATGTTAAATGGCTTGGTCAAGGTACTATTTATCCTGATGTGATAGAGTCTGTATCTGTCAATGGACCTTCGGTAACTATCAAATCACACCACAATGTAGGAGGGCTTCCAGAAACAATGAATCTAGAGCTTGTCGAACCTCTTCGTAGTCTTTTTAAAGATGAAGTAAGACAAGTAGGAAAGACACTAGGCTTACCAGAAAATATCTTGCACAGACATCCTTTCCCTGGGCCTGGCTTGGCGATTAGGATTCTAGGTAATGTCACTCCAGCCAAAGTAAAAATGCTCCAAGAAGCTGATTATATCTATATACAGCATCTTAAAGGCTCGGGATGGTATGACAAAATATGGCAAGCTGGCACTATTTTACTTAATTCTCAGAGTGTAGGTGTAATGGGGGATGAGCGTACTTATGAGAATGTGGTCGCTCTAAGGGCAGTACATAGTATGGATGGGATGACTGCTGATTGGGTGCATATTCCTTATGAATTGCTTGCAAAGATTTCTAATGATATTATCAATCAAGTAAAAGGAATCAACAGAGTAGTCTATGATATTAGTTCTAAACCACCTGCTACTATAGAGTGGGAGTAAGGAGTAAGTAATTGAGAGAATTAAAAGGATAAGTGATTGAATAAAAAAGAGATTGAGTAGCTTAATAACCTAGTTACTCAATCTTACCTCTAAGTAGATGGTTAAAATTAGTTTGCATTTCAATTTTTTTTATAAAAAACTGATTATCAGCATTTTACTGATATAACTCCTTGCTTAAAAATAATACCTTTCACTTAATTTTGTGCAGAAAGATGAATCTCGAAACTATACCATATAATCAATACATAGCGCACCTTCCTCAGGAAGGAAGGCATATTCTTGGACAGCAAAAAAATGAGCAGATAATAGTGTATCAGGCATATAATCATGTCATTGCTGACTTTGCTCTTGAAAACCAATACTTTGGTGGCAATTCATATAGTTACTCGAGAATGTCTTGGATTAAACCAAACTTTCTGTGGATGATGTATAGATGTGGTTGGGCTGAAAAAGAAAATCAAGAGAGAGTTCTTGGGATTTGGATAAAGACAACTGATTTTGATTTTATTTTAAGTCAGAGTGTTTTTAGCTCTTTCCAAGGAAATATTTATGGAACTCATGAGCAATGGAAGAGTGAACTAGGAAATAAACCTGCTAGGCTTCAATGGGATCCAGACCATGATATTTATGGAAATAAACAAGAACGAAAAGCAATTCAACTTGGAATTAAGGGAGATTTGTTGGAAAGGTTTGGAAAGGAAATGATTTCAGAAATTATTGACCTGACAGAGTTTGTAAAGCAACAAAAGGAAAATATAGACAGTAAAAACATACATAATCTACAAGTTCCCAAAGAATGGGTTTATAAGCCAAAAAATGACGAAATAAAACGACAAATTGGATTGATAGAAAGATAAGTAAGAGATTAGTTATAAGTTATTGATAATGAGTTTTTTGGTCAAAAAATGTCCGTTTTATTTTTAAACTATTACTGAAGTAATTCTCCTACCCATTCCCTTTAAACTTTTCGGAAGAAAGGTCTCCGTCATTTTTATAAAAGAATTTAAGTATGGTGAGTGCTATAATTTTCAAATCTAGCCACCAACTTCTGTTTTCTACATACCAAATATCTAGTTCTAGGCGGTCTTTCCAAGGCAAGGCATTGCGTCCTTTGATTTGAGCCCAGCCAGTAATGCCAGGTTTGAGAGCGTGTCGTTTTCTTTGGCGTTCGCTGTAGAGAGGCAAGTATTCGGGCAAAAGCGGACGTGGCCCTATGAGATTCATTTCGCCTTTGATGACGTGCCAAAGCTGTGGTAATTCGTCTAAGGAAATCCTACGTAAAAATCTCCCCAGAGGTGTAACTCTTTGATTGTCAGGCAATAAAATTCCTTTTGCATTATAAGTTTGATGCATGGTTTTGAGCTTTATAAAAAGAAAACCTTTCTCATTTTGCCCAATGCGAGGCTGTGTGAAAAAAATATTTCTCAATGTAAATGACCACAGACTAAAAAATAACACCATCAAAAAAGGTGATAAAAATAAGACCAATAAGAGTGCTATTATTTTTTGGATGAAGTGTGGCAAGGTATTGAAAATGAGAATGAAGAGAGGGTTTTAAGACATCCCAAGTTTTAAAAACTTAGAATGTCTTTTATTAGAATCTTGAACTATTCTTTTATTTATAAAAAATAGCTTCCTATTCTTCACAGGTTATTTTATAAGCTTATCCAAGAATTCCCTGTATTTCTTTGAGTGCTTTTTCTGTAAGAGGTTTTGTGATAAATTTGATTACATATTCGTGATCTACAATCTTAGCTATATCTCTCTTGTTATTAGAGCTAGATAAAATGACCACTTTACATTTCTTACGGATAGTCTCAGGAAACATTTCAAACTCAAACAAAAACACAAATCCATCTACGATAGGCATGTTTATATCCAAAAATATTACCTCTGGCAGATTTTCTGGATTATTTTGTGCAGCCTCTAGATATTCTAAGGCACTTTTTCCTGAGCTACAGGTTTCTACTCTCTTGGCAAATTTAGTAATCTCGATAATGCGTTTACTAATAAAGTTATCAGTATCATTATCATCTACCAGTAAAACCAAATCAACTATTTTTGCAGACATTGCGATGTTTTTATTTTATTCAAGAACTTGGGTAACTATTTTATGATTAATCACAAAATTAAACCCTAAGAACACATACAAAGGTATGATTTTTATTCTAAAAAAAATAGCAGTACAAAAAAGAATGCTTTATAATATTGCTATCTAAGGCTACAAATATAGATTTATTTGGAATAAAACTACAAAATATTCGTATTTATTACATAATACATTAATCATTTTTAGAACCATGAAAATACCCCAACTTTTACTCATCTGTTTATTGAGCCTGAGCTTCTTGCTTTTTCACTCAAATACTGCCTTAGCTCAGGGAGGTCTGTTAGATAAACTTAAAAACAAAGTCAAAGACAAGACCAAACAAAAAACAAAAGAAGTCAAGAATGATGCTCGTAAAAGTGCACAAGATATTGTTTCAGACCAGTTTGAGGAAATGAGAAATGGCTATGATAGCACTAATTTTAGCTTTGCTATCGCACTTAGCGACAACTCAGGACTGTATGAATACGAAGAAAGAGCCGAAAAATATAAGAAGAATCTAGTCATGGTTACTGACTTAACAGGAGTTACAGAAGACCAAAGCCAAGATCCTCTCAAGCCAGCAAAAGACTTCAATGATTTGGGGCAGTTTTCGTATGCCAATAATCGCTTCAAAAGAGCAGAGTATTTTTTTAAACTCTCCAAAACTAAATTTGAAGAGTCTAATGCACAAAATACCATTTATTATCCCAAAGTAGTGGGAAATATGGGTTTGCTTTACCTCACCATGGGCAGATATGATGAAGCACTCACAGCCAATCAATCAGCTCTAAAAATTAGAAAAGACAATCAAGGCACTCAGACCTCAGCCTATGCCACTTCTCTCAATAACCTTGCTATGACTTACAAAAGCATGGGGAAATACAATGAGGCAGAGCAGCACTTTAACGAAGCCTTAGAACTCATCTCTCAGCTAGAAGGCAAGCAAAGTGTATCGTATGCTATTGTGCTAAATAATAAGGGAATGCTTTTTCAGATGATTGGCAGATATGAGCAAGCCGAAAAGCTTATCAAAGAAGCCTTAGAGGTAGCTAAAATAACTATGCGTGAAAAGTCTAATAACTATCAGCGCATGCTTGTCAATCTTGCCCTGCTCTATCAAGACCAAAAGCGATATGAAGATGCAGATAAGATTTTTCAGAATGCCATCAAACTTAAAGAAAATCGTCTGGGTAACCGCAATCACCCTGACCTAGCACACATGCTAAACCTTCAAGCAGCACTCTATGTAGAGATGGGCAAAGATGATCAAGTGGAAGCACTGCTACAAGAAGCACTCAGAATCTATGAAAAGAAGTTTGGCACTTCTCACCCTGCCTATGCCTCTACGGCGAGTAATTTAGGTAATTTTTATCGAGTAAAAGATAAACTCTCCGAAGCAGAGCCTTTGCTCAAGCAAGCCTTTGAGGTTAGACTTGCTACACTAGGTGAAAAGCATCCTGATTTTAATAAGTCTCAAGAAGACTTGGCGCTTGTTTATTGGCAAATGGGTAAAATTGCGGAGGCAACGCAGTATTATAGAAAAGTGATTGCTGGAAATCAGGAGTTTATTCGCACCTATTTCCCACCTATGAGTGAGTTGGAAAAAGAAAGATACTGGAGCAAACTTCGTCCTACCTTTTTGAGGTTCTATTCCTTCGCCACTGATTTTGGGGAAAAAGACCCTTCTTTGCTCCAAGATGCGTATCAAGCACACCTTAGCACTAAGGCTATTTTACTCAGTACTACCAACAAAATCAAAAATAATATCTTAAAAAGCAATGATGCCAACCTCATTCGTGATTATCAAACATGGATTGCTCAAAAAGAACAACTTGTTAAGTACTATGCCTACTCCAAAGAAGACCTTCGCAATGACAATATCAATATAGACTCTCTCGAAAGTGCTACCAATACACTTGAAAAAAGCATCTCTAATCGAGTTCCAGAGTTATTTGAGCCAGTAAGAAAATATGCTGACATCATCAATAAATTACAAGCCAATGAAGCAACGATAGACATTCTAAGCTTTCAACATTTTGATAAAAAATTTACGGATGAAACACATTATGCCTTCTTCATTGGAGATAAAGCACATCCACAGACTCCTCAGCTAGTGCTATTAAAGAATGGAAGTGATTTGGATCAAAAGTATTATAAGTATTACCGTAACTCTATCCAAGGTAAAAAAGAAGATAAATACAGTTATGAGAATTTTTGGGCTCCCGTAGATGCAAAACTCACAGGCAAAAGCAAGGTGTTTATCTCTTTAGATGGGGTTTATAATCAAATTAGCCTTAACACACTTCGCAAACCCGATGGGAAGTATTTAGTAGAGGGGAAAACTTTTGTGTTCTTGACCAATAGCAAAGATTTATTAGCTCCTCCTAGCAAAACTAGCACAAGTATTAAAGAGGTATTATTGGTTGGTTTTCCTGATTATGGCAACACTGGCAAGGTAACCCCTCTCCCTGGCACCAAAGTAGAAGTGCAAAATATTGACCGTATCTTGAAACAATCAGGCTACAAACCTACTGCTCTATTGGCTCAATATGCCACCGAAACTGCTATCAAGGCAGTCAAAAACCCAGGTATTCTGCACGTTGCAACGCACGGCTATTTCTTGTCTGACCCCATCAATACAGGTAATAACAAGGTATTTGGGATAGAAATAGAGAAAGCACGCGAAAACTCACTGCTCAGAAGTGGTATCTTTCTAGCAAACGCTGAAAGTGCTATGGCAGGGCAAGATTCTAGACAAGTAAAAAACGAAGACAATGGCATCTTAACTGCTTTTGAAGTTTCTAATCTAGCTTTGCAAAATACGACTGTGGTGATGAGTGCCTGTGACACAGGGCTAGGAGACGTGAAAGCAGGAGAAGGGGTTTATGGATTGCAAAGGGCTTTGCAAATAGCGGGTTCTGATATTATCATTATGAGCCTTTGGCAGGTTAGTGACCAAGCTACACAGGAACTAATGACTTTATTTTATAAAAATTATACAGCTACACAAGACAAAGCCAAAGCATTTAGAGATGCTCAAATTCAGTTAAAAGCCAAATTTGCTGACCCTTATTACTGGGGAGCTTTTGTGATGATAGGTCGCTAAAAAATTCTTTATTTCCTCTATAAAATACAGAAAGGTCAGGATGAATGTCTTGACCTTTTTTTATTATTTGCAACCTTTTTGTCTTTGTAGTTAGAGGTATAAATTCTTATTGTCTAGTTTCTATTTAGACTTTCCAAGTTTTTAAAACTTGGAAAGTCCCACCACTGTTCTTAGTGTCTTGACCCACGAAAGCAAACTTTACGAATCATTTAGACTCAAATATAAAATATAATTCTAAAAAAAATAAAATATACCCTTCTTACTTCATATCCAAAACATGCCTATGTGATACACAAACTTTTGGGTTTACTGTTGTTTATAAGACCTTTAGACCAGACTGAGTAGTGTAAATTAAGAAAAGAAATATCTTACTTAATTTCCCGAGGGATAAATTTATGATTATTGAGTTTTCCATTATTCTCTTTTAACAACACCAGTGCGTTATATACTATCTTAAAACAACTAGGTAGGTTTTATTTTTATCATCTAAGCCTACTAGCTCATGACTGAGAACTAATAAAGCTAAGAATTAAAATATATCCAAGTCTAAACTAAAATACTTATTTTTGAGATATGTGATAAAGTCGCCTGTGAGGACACAAACAACGGCGAAGATAAAGTTGCCTGTAAACTTACAAGCAACAACACAATAACTAAAAAATAACAGCCCATTCGCTTTTATGGATATTTATAATAACCGTTCTCGCTTCAAGCTTGGCTTTGTAATAGTAGCATTGAGTATTGCGGCAGTCTCTTTGTTATATACCAATATACTAGTATCTCAGCTTGCAGAAAGAGAACA
This sequence comes from Cytophagales bacterium, assembly GCA_038248005.1. Taxonomy (GTDB): domain Bacteria; phylum Bacteroidota; class Bacteroidia; order Cytophagales; family Microscillaceae; genus JAABSX01. The sequence goes on from JBBRUH010000011.1 coordinate 26,769, forward strand.
AAGACTGATAGACCTTTATGCACAAGCCTTAGAGTTTGTGATAGAAGC
>JBBRUH010000012.1:0-26784 GCA_038248005.1 Cytophagales bacterium
TACTGATAGGCAAACCACAGAGTAATTTATTGAAGGCAAGCTCATATTCTTCTGATTTTTCAGATTTATTAAGGATATATTGTAACAAGTGTACTCCTCTTTCAGCAGTCTCATTAGATTTAAAAACTCTATTCTCTATATAATTTAAGCGAGAAAAAAGACGACCCAAAAAGGGATTGAGCAGAACCAATCCTGCATTCTGAATATAGACTTCTGTCAATGGGATAATGGCTTTAGTCTCAAGAGAAGATTGAGAAAAAGCTTTCTTTATCTTTTCCATCTTTGCTTGATTTCTTTGCTTTAATATTTCTTCTACTGCTTCTTGGATAAGCTGAGGTTGTGTTTTCTCTGCTTTTTGACGTAACTTTTCTGATAAAGCCTCTACCCACCAGTGAAATTCTCTTGGAAATTCTTTTGAAAAATAAGTTAATAACTCCTCTCCCACAATTTTATCTATTTCAATACTCTCAAAGACTTTATCAGTTTCTAAAAAATAAACTATAAGTGAAATTAACTTTTCTACTTGCCGGGGCAATAGTGGTTTTAAATTTTGGCGAAATTCATTATAATCAGAAGACACTTTACTACTCCATTTAGCCAATAATTTACTGATATCTTGGTCTAAAAACTCATTTGTGATGATGTCTTTTTTAGTAATGTCTTTTATTTTTTTTAAAAAATCTTGTCTAAATTTTTCAGAAAAATAAGGGAGAGATAAATTGGATAAGTCTAAGTTTGCATCTCTGACCAATTCCTCAAATTTTTGAGGCTCATTTTTAATCCAACCCATGAGCCTTTGTTCTAGGCTATGGACTTGGTGTAAATCTCTGAGTTGAATCTCCAAAGGAATATCTTGCCCTTCTAGCAAAATACGCAAGATGATGAATGGATTTGTCTCAGGTCTTGCTAAGACTTCTGCAAGCATATCAAGACGGTTGCTCTGTGATTGGGTAGACTTTGGTTCTTTCTTAGATATTTCTTCGGGTTCTTCCAAGGCATAAGGCTTGAGTGAGGGAATGGCCTTCGTAACTTTGGCGATAAAACCTTTAGAAGAAAAAGTAACATCTTTAAGCATCAAGATTTGTGCTTTCACTTGGTCTAAATGCTGATTTAAAAACGATTTGAGAGAAAGCCGAGGCTGACGTTGCAAGATAGCAAGTACTTCTGCCACTAGCCCAATGTATGAATAAGTAATATTGGGTACTTCTTTATCTAAAAACCGTTGCAAGTCTTTTACATAAGCATCGATAAATGCTGCTTGTCGGGGAGTAATTTTTTTAATCTCTGCCAATCCTTGTGTATCCTCTTGTGTACTTAGATAGGTTTTCCACTCTAAGGCAGAACGCAAGATAATCGTTGGTTTTTGGGTAGATAGATTTCTAATTTCTTTTTGATATTGAGATAAAATAGCACTGCTTTTATTTAAAAAATCTTCCCTTTGTGGCTCTGTCATCTCTGCTGTCATCTGAGCAAGTAGCCCTGTGAAAAATGCACTTTTATCAGGTACTTGAGGTCTCATTTCCCAAAGAAAAGCCAATAAATATGACTGCACTTGTGTGCCAATATCAGTGGACATATTGGGCGAAATACTACGAGGAAAACCAGTAGGCCAAGGAAGACGCACCAAATCCCTTCTCAACTCTTCTAACAAAACCAGTTGGTTTGGAAAAATATGTTCTTCATTAAGCTCATTTCTATATTGAGGCAGGATATTGAGACTTTTCTTCAAAAAATCTTCTTTCTCAAGGTAAGGAATATCCGCAGTCAGGTCTGTGATTAACTCCTTGAAAAGTTCTTTTTCAGAAGGTACTTTGGGCTTTTTTTCCCAAAGCAATGCCAATAAATATGCTTGAACTTGCATACGAGGTGTAGAAGATAAATTGGCTACAATAGGACGAGGATAGCCTACAGCCCAAGGCAATTTTATAAGATTCTGAACGAGCGTATTCAGTAATTTGGATTGACGAGGGAAGAGTATCTTCCAAAAATCAGTGCTTTTTGTGGGTGAAAGCCATGGAGTCAGACTTTTCCAATGGTTAGAAGATTGCCAAGTCTGAAGGATTATAGAGACTTGTTTTTCTTGTCTTAGAGAGTTTAGAATGGTATCTAATTGACTTAAAAAACGAGTCTGGGCTTTAGTTTTTCTTAGAATAGGTGTGAGTGTACTCCAAAATAATTCTTGTTCATAGGGCGAAAGCATTTCCTCGAGCATCTCTTTTACAAAGCTATTTCTAAGTGCAGGCTTACTATTCTTACCCTTTTTGAAAACTTCTAGCAAGATTCTAATTGGAAGACGATCTTGCACATTGGTATTCTCAAAAGTATTTTTTAAAACAACTTTTAAATCTCTGTAAAAATCTATTAACCATTTATCAGCATTAAGTTGTGTTAAAACCTCACGAATCTCTTTATCTGAGAGTTGTGAAGAAAGTCTTTGGGATATAGTACTATTTTTGACATTTGCTTTGAGCCAAGTCGCAGTTTCATTAAGAGCATATTTAGCAAGAGAAATGATTAATTTTTTGAGTGAAAAAGGATTATATGTTTTAGGTGAGGGTATATTATTCCATACAGATTCGAACCACCAAGGCAAGAAGCCTTTTTCTAAATAAAACTCCAATAACTCGAGTGTCGAGTGTGCAGACTTATATAAATTGGGGGAGATTTTTTGTAAAATAATTGTTTCAGTGATTCGTTCGTTAAGCTCTTTGCGAAGCATCTGCTCATAACGAAACAAAAAATCACTTTCCCAATTAATTGAATTAATAGTCCCTATATCAATTTCTAATTTGGGTATTTTAAAAGTCTGGGAAGTCTGATTGAGCTCATCAAATACTTTTTCTGTAATAGATGCTATTTTGGTTTTGAGTAATTCACTGGCTCGCTGTGAGATTTGGAATCCTAGATCTTCTTTACTGCATTGGATTTCAAGGATTTGTTTTTGGATAGTATGCCAGTTCACTGTGTAGGTTTATATTTTTTGTTCAAAATCAATTAATTTTCAAAGAAACTCCCTCTATTATTTTTAAAAATAGAGTAATTTTATGGATAGGCAAAATAATAAAGTAATCTAAGAAGCTATTTAGTTCTTAAGTGCCTAATAATGAGTTGCTTAACAGATAGTTTAATGTGTCTTATTTTGGAGAGGTGCACAAAATTTAATGTTGTGTTTTAGAGTAAATTTACTTGTAGTTGGATTTTGAAAAGAAAAATATAAAAGAGTTGTAAAAAATGAAAAATAGGAATCATATTATACATTGGCAGATAAACCTTTTAATAGAAGTTAAACATCTAGGAATTATTTTGTATTCTTATACTTTTCTAAGTTTATCTGTAGATGCTCAAATCAATCTGAAACTTAGCAATGACTCTATCAAAATACAGAAAATACGCCAAATGCTTGATGATGCAAAGCAAGCAAGCACAGAACCCGATGGCTGGCTCGGTGCCCTTAAAGGATATGGAGATGCTTACAGAGAATCAAAAGAAAATTATTATTTGGAGGGACAAGCAGAAGCACTCAAGGGTATAGCAGACATAGAAGCAAGTTTTGGGACGAAGTCACAAGAAGCTCTTCCTTATTATATAAAAGAAATAAAAATACGCCAAATACTTGATGATAAGGTGGGACTGATTAATTCTTACAATGCACTAGGCCATTTTTTTGAAGATAAAATCTATGAGCCTTACAGTGCTATTGGGTATTTCAAACAAGCCCTTTACTTACAACAAAAAACAAATCAACCTTCTAAAAATCAACTAAATACCATTGAAAATATCATTAAAGTACACCAATATCTAAATCAGATGGACTCAACAATCGTCTATAAAAAACAAGAAATAAAGCTATTAAAGGCTGATAGAAACCTATTAAAAGTTTGTTCTGCTTTAATACAATTATCAGAATATTATTTGGAACAAAATAGACTTTCAGAAGCAATGCAATATGCCCAAGAAGCAAAGAAATACTGGATAGGTATGGATAATGAATCTGGAGAAAAATTAGATACATACATACAAAGCATAGAGAAAGCCAAATTAAAGGATAAACCTACAGAAATGAATCCTATCATATTCCTTTTATTAGCAGGGATAAGTTTAGTTGTGATTGTTGCTGTGCTACTATTTAAAAACAACTCAAGCAAAACAAAACCAACTTAGTGGAATAAAAAAGAAGTTTTTTGAAAAAAACTTCTTATAAATAAATGATATTTTATCAAAAAATAACTAAGATTGCCTATTACTCGTTTACTTAATGGTACTCTTGATGTAAAAACCTCTATATTACTAACATCTAACTGTATTGGTAAGGTATCTGTTAGAAAATAGGTGAATAATAAAAAAATTAAAGAACTTAAACTATATCTTTCATTCCTGACCCAAAAAACACATAATAAATTATAGTGTTTTTATTAATTAGTTAGAATAAAGAGGTTACTATTAAGTTCACAATCGTATAAATGGTGGAAAGCGCAGCTTTTTTTTAAGATGAAAGACAGTCAAATCCTGAAAAAGATAAGAGATGGAGATGAATCAGCCCTAGATTTCATTTACAAGAAAAACTATAAAATGATGACAAGGCTTGTCATTAATAATAGTGGAAGTGAAGAGGAAGCAAAGGATATTTATCAGGAAGCATTATTGGTCTTTTGGCAGAAAGCAAAACGTGATGATTTCGTACTGACTTCTAAAATAAGCACTTACTTATATAGTGTATGTCTTAACCTTTGGCGGAAAGAACTAGACCGAAAGTCTAAACTAACCAACGAAATGAAAGATAGTGAAGAATTCAATGATGAAGACAAAAGAGAAAGAGAAAAAATAATTCAAGATTGTATTAATAGCTTAGGTGAAACCTGTAGACAAGTTTTGATGTATTATTATTATGACAACATGTCTATGCAAGAAATAGCAGATAAACTTGGCTTTGCAAATGCTGATACAGCCAAGACTAAAAAATATAAATGCAAAAAAGAATTGGATCGCCTCATAAAATCAAAATATAAAGCAAGTGATTTCTTAGATTAAAACTATGGATAAGTACTACTATTCTGAAAAACTTAACGATTATCTACTTAATAAATTATCTGAATCTGAAAAAAGTATCTTTGAGCAGCTACTAGATAAAGATCCAGTCCTGAAACAAGATTGCCAATTACAACAAGAAATTGTAGAAGGAATTGGACAATTTCGTAAAGATCAGTTAAAAGCCAGGTTCAATAAAATCGATGTTTCTGACACTCCTGAATTTCAGATTAACCGATGGGCTTGGATGAGTACCGTTGCAGCTTCTGCCCTCGTGGGTTCTATGAGTCTGTATATGTTTATGAACACACCCTCTTCTAATAACAAAGTAGCTCAAAATAAAAAAGCACTTCAAGAAAACGTGGATATCAAGCAGTCAAATGAGTCTGAGAAGAAAACTTCTCAGTTTAAATATACTGACAAAAAAGAAGAGTTAGTATCTGTGGAAGAAAATCAAGCAGAGCAGATAGAAGCAACTCAAAACTTAGAAAAAATTTCTATAAAAAAACTAGAAACTATTCCTTTGATTTCTTCTAAGGAACAAGAAATCAAAGTGAATCAGCAACCCAAAACTCAGAAAGCAACTCATACTATAGAGTTAGCATCAAGTTTTACTAGGGTGAATATCACAAAAACCAACTTAACTTTCTCTAAGATTTTGGCCATTTCATCTTCTAAAAAACAAGAGTCAAACCCAAGTTGGCTTATAAAAGATATAGAAGAACCTAAAGGAGTGTTTGATGGGGTAGAGCAAACAACCTTAGAAGACATATCTAACAAAAACCGACTAAGCTATCAAAGTTATGATGAAGAACTATTCTTATATAATAACTATGATCAAAATGCTAAGACGGTTAGTTTAGATTTTGGTGGAGAAGAAAAAGAATACTTGTATCTTGGTGGCATTTTTTATGAAATACAACCTAATAGAGTTGAGCGTACTGAGGCTATCAAAGTGCAAAGTAAAGAGATAATTGCTAGACTAGAAGCAGCAATAGGCAACAAATAATAATTTCTTAAAGAATTTTCTACATAGTTAAAAACATAAAAAGCCTAAAAATCAAAACAATAGATTTTTAGGCTTTTTTTCTCTCAAGTAAATCTTTATATTAGCCCCCAAATAATCTAAATCATTACTTTGTTTAAAGAATTTTCAAACCTTAAAGCCAAGCGAGTAGGCAGTTTTTTGTCCCTGAATATTATTCTTAGTACTACATTGGCTCTTTTTATTTTCGGAATGTGTGGCTTGCTTATCATTCAAGCAAATCGCTTGGGAATGCTTATTAAGGAAAATGCAGAACTTCAGGTGTTTTTGGAACATGATTTACCTAAAAATCAGCTAGAAGATCTTAAAAAGCTACTTCTCCAACAAAATTTTATTTTAAAAGCAAATGGAAGTAGTGAATCTTCTCTAAAATTTATCTCCAAAGAAGAGGCAGCTAAAGAGTTTGTAGAAGATACAAAAGAGAATTTTCAAGAATTACTGGGCTTTAACCCATTAAGAGATGCCTTTGTAGTAAAAATAAGACCTGAGTTTTTTGGCTCAAAAAAATTAGCCAATATTCGTGCAAATTTAGAATCAAAAAAAGGTATCTACGAAGTAAGCTATGTAGAAGATTTGATGACCTTAATCAATAAAAATATCAATATGATTGGCTTCATCTTGCTTTTATTTGGATTCTTTATTTTGCTTACCGTAGTAGTGTTAGTAGATAATACACTTAGGATTGCTCTTTTTTCTCAGCGAATGCTTATCAGAAGTATGCAACTTGTAGGGGCTACTGACACCTTTATTCAAAAACCATTTTTGATACAAGCACTGATACAAGGTAGCCTTAGTGGACTCATTGCTAGTATTTTGCTAAGTGCATTTTTAAAATATATACAGATTCAAATACCTGATTTAATTCTACTTTACGAGTCCGAAAAGCTATTTTTGCTATTATTCTCTTTAGTGATAATGGGTGGTGTCACCAGCCTTTTGAGTACCTACCGAGCCGTCCGAAAGTACTTGTCTATGTCTCTTGATGACTTATATTAGCCCAGATTTTTTATACTTAATAGAATAGGAAAAAGAAGCTCTTTATTTTCAAAACAAAATCCTTTGACGCAGCATTAGCTAATCACTAAACATAAAAATTATATTTATCTTTGCATAAGCAAATTAAGAAGTTTAAAACTATATAAAAATATGTCTATTAATCTCCATCAAAAATCCTCTTTTGCAGACCGTCACCATGGCTCAAGCCAAGAGGATACGCAAGCTCTTTTGCAGACTATCGGAATGAAATCTGTGGAAGAACTTATTGAAAAAACAATCCCTGCCTCTATTCGCCTTAAGACTCCCATGAAGCTGCCTAAGGCACAAAGTGAGGCTGAATTTTTAAAGACTTTTAAGAAATTAGCTTCTAAAAATATCATAGCCAAATCTTATATAGGTACAGGTTATTATGACTGCATCACTCCTGGAGTTATTCTAAGAAATATTCTTGAAAATCCAGGTTGGTACACGGCTTACACTCCTTACCAAGCTGAGATAGCACAAGGGCGTATGGAAGCATTGATTAATTTTCAGACCTTAGTCATAGATTTGACAGGAATGGAAATAGCCAATGCTTCTTTATTAGATGAAGCTACTGCAGCAGCAGAAGCAATGTCTATGTTTTGGGGAGCAAGAAAAGGAACTAAGAAAAAAGCACATCAATTCTTTATTTCAGAACTTTGCCACCCTCAGACCATTGAAGTATTGCAAACTCGTGCTGAACCACTAGGAATAGAACTTATGGTGGGCAATCATGAAGATTTTGACCTTACACAGCCTGATTTATTTGGAGTTTGTCTCCAATACCCAGCTACTGATGGAGAGGTAATAGATTATACACACCTTATTAGTGCAGCTCAAGAGCAAGATGTGAAAGTAGTAGTAGCAGCAGATTTGCTAAGTCTTACCCTTCTAAAAGCACCAGGTGAAATGGGTGCAGATGCTGTAGTAGGTTCTTCACAGCGTTTGGGTGTACCTATGGGATATGGTGGGCCTCACGCTGCTTTCTTGGCTACTAAAGATGAATACAAACGCCAAATACCAGGCAGAATCATAGGTGTATCTATTGATTCAGAAGGTAATCCTGCTTATAGAATGGCTTTGCAAACGCGTGAGCAACATATCAGAAGAGAAAAAGCAACTTCAAATATCTGCACTGCACAAGTACTCTTGGCAGTGATGGCAGGAATGTATGGAGTTTATCATGGGCCTAAGGGATTAAAGCAAATCGCAGAGCAGGTCTATGGACTTGCCCAGCTTACCCGCAAAGGCTTAAAAGAATTAGGCTTTAAGGTAAGAAATGATTATCAATTTGATACACTTAGAGTAGTGATAGAAGAGGAAGACTTACACACTAAAATTCATGGTCTTGCGATGAATCAAAATGTAAACTTTCGATATTTTGATAATCACGACCTTGGTATCAGCTTTGACGAAGCAAAGACATTAGAAGATGTAGCAGAGTTATTAGGTATTTTTGCAGCAGCCTCAGACCAAACAGTTCATTTTGATATAGCAGAAAATGCAAAATCAATTGACTTGGATATTCCTCAAAACTTAGCTCGTACTTCTGACTATCTCACACACCCTGTGTTTAATAGCTATCATACAGAGCATGATATGCTACGCTATATCAAGCGTCTGGAAAGTAAAGATTTATCATTGGTTCACTCGATGATCGCATTAGGGTCTTGCACCATGAAGCTCAATGCTACTACAGAAATGATTCCTGTTACTTGGCCTGAATTAGGGTCGATACACCCTTTTGCACCTATTGCCCAAGCACAAGGCTATCAAGAAATGTTTAAAAGCCTAGAAGAATGGCTTTGCCAAGTTACTGGTTTTGATGCAGTATCATTACAGCCTAACTCTGGTGCTCAAGGTGAATATGCTGGACTGATGACTATCCGTAATTACCACCTAGCCAATGGCGATACACAACGTGATATAGCCTTGATTCCTTCTTCTGCTCACGGCACCAACCCTGCTAGTGCAGTCATGGCAGGGATGGAAGTAATCGTAACCAAATGTGATGAGCAAGGAAATATTGACATAGATGACCTTAAGCAAAAAGCAGGAAAATACAAAGATAGACTAGCTGCCTTGATGGTGACTTACCCTTCTACTCACGGAGTATTTGAAGAAGGAATCCGTGAAATCTGTGAAACGATTCACCAATATGGTGGACAAGTATATATGGATGGAGCAAATATGAATGCACAAGTAGGTCTTACAAGCCCTGCCATGATTGGTGCAGATGTTTGCCACTTAAATCTTCATAAGACCTTCTGTATCCCTCACGGAGGTGGTGGGCCAGGTATGGGACCTATTGGCGTAGGTAAACATCTGATGCCACATTTACCTAATCATCGTACTATTCCTGCCAATGAAAACAATGCTACTGCTGTTTCTGCTGCTCCTTGGGGTAGTGCAAGTATCTTAGCGATTTCTTATGCTTACATTGCGATGATGGGTGAAGAAGGGCTAACAGAAGCAACTAGAAGAGCTATTTTGAATGCCAATTATATCAAAACTCGTCTTGTAGAACATTACCCAATTTTATATAGTGGAATCAATGGTACTTGTGCTCATGAGTTTATTATAGACTGCCGAGCTTTCAAAAAAGTGGAAGTAGAAGTAGCTGATATTGCCAAAAGATTGATGGACTACGGCTTTCATGCACCTACGGTATCTTTCCCTGTGCCAGGCACGATGATGATAGAGCCTACAGAGAGTGAAAGCAAAGTAGAGCTAGATAGATTTTGTGATGCGTTGATTTCTATTCGTGCAGAGATTCGAGAAATAGAAGATGGAATAGCCTTAGTAGGTAATAATGTGATAGTGAATGCTCCACATACTGCTACTATGGTAATAGGAGATAAGTGGGAGAAACCATATTCTCGCGAAAAGGCAGCTTATCCACTTGAGTATATCAAAGGAAATAAATTCTTCCCAAGTGTAGCCAAGATTGACAATGCGTATGGTGATCGTAATCTGATGTGTAGCTGTATCCCGATAGGAGAATATGCACAAAGCGAAGAACAAGCCACTGTATAAAGTCTTCTTATAAAAAATTGGAAACCTCTAAAATGCCTAAAAAAGCAATTTTAGAGGTTTTTTTGTGAATGACAAGAGAACCAATCTTCCTGTTTTTTGAATATCTATCTCTTTCACTTATTTAGACTTTCCAAGTTTTAAAACTTGGAAAGCCTTATAATCTACTTTTTGGATGCACTAAGCGATTTAACGAAAAAAGTTGAATTTTATACAACCGTATAAAATCATCAATAAGAAAACTCATCAATTAATTTTCCCTTGATTCTTCAAGTACTTTTCAGCGAGTAAGAGGTCTGCTTCTGTATCAATAGCAATCGTCTCAAACTCAGTAATGCCCACTTTAATGCGATAATAAGCCATCCAGCGAAGCTGTTCTAAACCTTCTGCTTGCTCAATAAGTGAAGTAGGGATTTGAGAAATATTAGCCAAAATCTCTGAACGAAAGCCGTAAATTCCGATGTGTTTATAATAATCAAAATGATTTATCCAATCTACCTGTGATACTCCTTTGAGGTAAGGAATAGGACTACGGCTCATGAAAATCGCTTCTGAGAGTGTATTAAGAACTACCTTTGCTTCGCTTTCATCTATCAACTCTTCATAGGTCTTGATTTTTTTGGCAAGCGTAGCGATTTGAGTATTAGGTTCATCAAAAAGTAGGGTAAGTTCATCTATCTGGGCAGGGTCTATAAATGGCTCATCTCCTTGGATATTAACGACTATTTCGTATTCACTTCCTAGTTTTTGAGCTACTTCTGCACAGCGGTCAGTGCCTGTCTGATGCTTAGAAGAGGTAAGCATTACTTCTCCACCAAAGCTTTTGATATGCTCAAAAACTTGAGGATGATCAGTAGCGACTACCACTTGAGCAAGTCTTTCAGATTTTTTAGCTTGCTCATAGACTCTTTGTACCATCGTCTTGCCTCCTATCTGCATCAAGACTTTGCCTTTCAGTCTTTGAGAGTCATAACGAGCGGGAATAATACCTAATATTTTTTTCATAAGTAGATAGTCAAAATTAGTTTGTACTTTAATATTACTATAAAAAACTGATTATCAGTGTCTTACTAAGATAACTCATCACTCATACAGCAATGCTCATTTTGGATTTTTTATTTTGTTTGTTACATCTTATATTTCGGTAATAATTTCTATTAATAAAAAGAATTTAAGTATCTGATATTCAATAACTTAAACTAATAAATACCGTTCAAGTGAAGACGCTTGAACGAGGTGAATAGCTGATGCAAGCCTCTTGACTTGCACCTCTCTTTACCCATAAAACCGCAATAATACTTAATGTAGCATTCTAAAAAAAAGCAATTAGATAAAAACAAGGTAAAATTTTATTTATATCTGAAAAACACACTTTTAATTTTTGATTATCAATATGTTTTTTACTGAAATATGAGTTACATTTTATAAAATAAAAATTCAAAAAAGTACTTTTACGTGAATAAAATTCGGTAAAATTCTTTAAAACTAAATTATTTTCATAAAATGAGAATTGCTTAAAATGTCAAACCTGTGAGGTTTAAGGTATTGATAACTAAATATTTAGAAATGAAACCTCACAGGTTTTTGGTAGCAAAAAAAATAGGTCTAAAATGAGAATTGTTGTTACTCATAATTTATAACTTATCCCTTACTATTGTCCTGATTTGATTTCTTGCTCAAGACGCTTGGCAAGTCCATCACACATGTTTTCCATCTCCATCGCCATAATCTCATCAGAAGTAGCATTTCTAATCATACTTGCTAGACCTGATACTATCTCTATGGCAAAACGCTTCATCTCTAGTACTTCCATTTCCTTAGTCCATAAGTCCATCTTAAGTGTACCTTGCTCGCTTCCATCCCAAAAAGACAAAGACAATGCTTTCACTTCTTGTGTGCCTTCTGTAAGTAAATCTGTGGCATTCCAAGAAATTTTTTCAGGGACATTTTGCTCATCTAAGGATACTTCTATGTTGATATCTGATTTTTTCATCGTATAAATTATTAATTTTTAGGAGTTGTATATATTAATTTGATAAGACATTGGTTCATCAAGTATCACTTTCATTTATCTAATAAAAGGAGTGATGTTGTCTTAAATAATAGAGATTATTATAACATTTTTATATTGTATAAGACCGTTTAAGCGAAGACGCTTGAACGAGGTAAATAATTGGTGTAAGCATCTTCACTTACACTTCTACAAATAAAATCGTAATAATATCCAATCATTTTTTTGCAAAACTAATCTCAAAAACCCATAACAAAAAAATAATTGAGCAAAACCTCAAGATATGAATAGTTTCATAAATTCTATTTTGCCTTGGGAGCAGTATAATCAGCCCGAATTTCTGGGTGGCGAATCTGCCCACCTGAGTGTGCTGTAAAAGCCATACTGACAAAAGTAGCCATTGCCAATAGCAAAGTAATAAACCCGAAAAAGCGACTCAAAGCACTCATCTGCAAGGTAAGCCACAGTGTCAAGGCAGCTACTGCACCCAGACTAAGCATCAGTCCTACACTTAGTTCTGCCTTTTCTTCGTGTTCGTGGATGATTTTATGACTAATCCCTTCTGCTTCCATGATTTCTTCTGCACCCTCACCAGACCAATCTACAGGCAATACAAAGGCTGCCGCTACTATAAAAGTAATCAAGGCTGCTTGTTTGAGTACTTGATTATCTTTCCAAAGGGCAAAAATGAGTAAAATAAGCCCGAAAAGTGAACCTAACACAGGAAGATGGTTTAATAAAAGGTGAATCTGAGCATCATTCATATAAGAATAGATTTAGGGTAATGTGAATTTTAGTATTTAAAATAGAAGATAGTTTTTCTAAAACAATAATATATCAAAAAAATCACATTCCTGATAAAATGGCAATGATAGCCTCAATAATTTTAAGAAAAGGAAAAGATTCACACTTTTTTTTTGTAATTTAAACTCGTAAAAAAAAAACTATGAACATTCTTCTCGAAAAAAATTATGCCATTGTAAAATACAATGCACATCATCAATTAATTTCATTGCATTTTATTCAGAAAGTTAGCTTTCAGGAATATAAAGAAGTGCTTCATAAGATTATTGAGTTTATAAAAGAACATCATGCCCCTCGTCTATTGATAGACCAACGCTTTGGTTTAGAGGCTAATATAGAGGAAAGGGCTTGGTTTATCTCTAAATGGTTTCCTCAACTCGAAGAAGTCGTAGAAAGCACTTTCAAGCTAGGCTTTGTAGCACCTAAAAGTAGATTTGATAAGATTGGAGCAGAGTATGTAGTAAAGACATTGGTGAGTCAAAGTCCTTTTCTGATAGAGTTATTCAATACGACTGATGAAGCACTCACTTGGTTTGAGGAGTGAACAAACCTGAAAGCCTCCTAACCCTCAAAAGGGGAATTTAGAAAATATAAGGCTAATGAAAACATTTTCTACCTAATTTAGCTTTTGAAAGTGAAAGAATATATCTTAAAAAAGAAAATTTATGTCAGAGATAAAAGATAAAGAGGCTACTCAAAACCAAAGTGAACGCAGTCTGAAACACTACTTTAAGTTTGGTGAATTTTTTCACTACTTCACTAGGGTTTTCAAAAAACACGATGACCGATACCCTAGTAATTTTAACTTACGAATGATGCACGGTATCAATAAAGTATCTATCATTATGTTTTCTATCTGTTTGATAGTCATTCTTACTAGACTTATCACTAGATGGTTTTTCTAAAAATTATTGAGTAGGTGGAGTAAGGCGAATCAAATCGTCTTTTACTTCCATCTGATAGCCAGTATTGATTTTTTTAACGAATTTTTCTAATTTTTCTAAAGTAGGATAATCATTTTGTCCTACAAAATGTCTAGCATCATCTATCAAAATCACATGCCAATATTTGCTTTTTAAGATAGGGCTAAGCTCTTCATAAATAGGGCATTCTTTTTCGCCTTTGGCAGTAATCCCAGAAGAATAATGACCATCTAACCAAAAAAGAACAGCCTTGTCTAAGGTAGGTACTAAAGTAGGTACTACTTCGCCGCTATCTCCCTCCAAAATCTTAATATGAGAATATTTCTCGAACTTCTTACGAGCAGCTTGGCACAAATCAGGGTCAAGTTCTACAGAAATAATTTTCTTGAAAAAGCGTCTTTGAGCTTCTATCATTGCTCCTTGATAAGTGCCTGTTTCTACGAGTGTATCTAGCATAAATCTTTGCTGATATGCCTGAATGACAGTCTGTTTTAGAATATGAGGAGGAGGAACAGTACGTCCATTTAATTCCCAATGTCTCAATACGAGTGGATTTGCCACAGTCATCTTAATCTGATGATAAATGGGCTTGGGCAAAAGAGTTTCGGCTATTTTCTTAATAATCATATTGCAAAAATAAATTTTCAAGGTTTAAAAACTTGTTTTTAGGAGAGATTTTTAAAAAAATATATACAATCAACGGTGGTTCGTGAAGACATGAACCATGGAAAAGGGCGATTCTATCATAATTACCTCTGAAGACATAGGCAATGGCAAAAATCTCAATTTACATTTTCTAAGCTTCGGACAAGGAAAAATCCATCGTTGCCTTGACTTTGATAAAGGGGCATAAGTAAGTAGCCATTGGATTGAGCGTAGATAGGGCCGTTTTTATCTTCTGCAAGGGTTTGTCCATACTGAATTTTGTCAAAATTTTTAAAGCCTAGCTTCATCTTAAAATTATCATTGACATGAATTTTGTGTAGATAATCTAAGTGTAAAATACTTGGTAAACGACTAAACCTTTGGTGCAAATGCTGTGAAACTTCTGACAAATCAGGTAAAAATGAAGATGAAATCAAGCCACTTTGAGAGAGACTCTGCCAAATGCCCCAAGTCAGGTTATTTACTGACTGTGGAGACTGGTGCAAACCTCCTTCGAAAGCAAGGGAAATAAACCCTTGACGTGCAAAATATCGAATGGCTGGACTTTCTAGCTCTCCATCTAAACCCAAAATAATAGGTACTTTAAAGCTATCCATGAGGTGTTTTGCATTTTGATAATCTACTGCCACTACAAAAGTGCCGTTGTCACCCGAAGTAGTATGCAAGTCAATGAATATCTTTTGCTTATAGTTCTGAAAAGGAATCTCATCCAAAACCTTAAAAATCTCTGTCAGTTCTTCTATTTCGGGGCTATGTCCTTTAAAATTTTCACGAGCAAGCTGTATATGCGTACCAGACCATATCCTATTGAGGTCTTCGTGCAGAAGTCGCTTACCTTTGTTGATGGCAGAGATGTTGCCACGGATTCCTATAAATCTGCCTTGTGCAGGAGGGCGTGTTTCAAACAAAAAATTAAATACTTTTTCTAAAGCTTTTACTCCTGCGGGTTCATTGCCATGCATTCCTCCAATACAGATTATAAGTGTATCACTTTCAGGAGGGCCATATTTTCCTATAATTCTTTCCATGTTTATATTTTAGCGTATTCGGTCTTTGGGTGTATTTTTAGGATGGTCTTTTTCTTTTTTAGCAGCCAACCTCTTAAATAAACTAGAAGTGATGTCCAAAAAGTTGCCTTCAGTAATGATTCCTATCAATTTATTTTTAGTAACCACAGGCAGGCAAGTAACTTGATGGCGGTTCATTATCTCCATGGCTTCTATCACAGTTGCCTCAGGGCCAATGGTGATAGGTTTTTCAATCATGAGGTCTTTGACTACCTTTCCATCCTTAAAATCATTTTTGTATAAGTTACTAAAATAACGCAACAAACGCCTTGATGTTACTAAACCCACCAATTCTCCTTGCTCATTTTCTATGGGAATATACCTAATATTTTGCCAATCCATCATATCAGCCGCAAACTCAGGTATCTCACCTATGTTCACAGTAAAAATATCTGTAGTCATAAACTCTTCTACCAAAAGAGAATAAGGTTCCCAGTGATGATTGTCGTGAATATCAGCCAATCTCCAAAGATGCACAGGCTCGCTTCGCTCCTGATTGACCATAATACTACTCACAAGTGCATTGGCGGCTTCTTCTTTGGTAGTTTCTTTGATGAGTTTGGCATAAGAGTTTAGAATCCATTTAGAGCCTGTCATCCCTGAGCGAGTGCGATCATCTATGATTCCTAGATAGCGGTCAATATCTTCTTTGCGAATATTGGCTTTTTCTAGTCCTTGTCTAGCAATGGGTATAAGCTCTTTTTGTATCAGGTCTGTGTCTCCTATTACTTTCCCCTTTGCCCAGACAAACTTAGCACTTAAACCCACACGAGCTGAGCGTATAAAATTGGCTTTGGTTTCGTCAAAATCAAATTGATTGGTTACCTCAGGATAAGCTTCTTCAAAGCCATTCATCAGCCCTATCCAAAAAGCAGCATTGGCTATTTCATCCACCACAGTAGGGCCAGCGGGTAAGATTCTATTTTCTATTCGGAGGTGTGGTTTGCCATTGGGGCTGATGCCATAGCAAGGACGATTCCAGCGATAAACCGTAGAGTTATGAATATTCAAAGCCTTGAGTTTAGGAGTGATATTCTGCTCTATACACTGCATCACATCTTCCTCTACATCCGTAGTGAGCAAGACCCTAAATCGCATAATATCTTCTTTATACAAATCAAGGATAGAATCTTTGAGCCATCTATTGCCAAAAGTAACTCTAGGGCTGGTATAACGCAGATGCTCCCCTGTAGCACGGGTATCTACTGACTGCTGAAAAAGAGCAATGCGGGTTTCATTCCAAAGCCTCTTCCCAAAAAGCATAGGGGAGTTGCTGCTTACAGCTAAGACAGGGGCAGCAATGACTTGTGCAATATTGTATTTGCTCACAAATTCATTAGGTCTTACTTGGAGATGTACCTGAAAGCTAGTGTTGCAAGCCTCTATCAGGGCTGTTTCTTGCTTGATATTAAGTTCATCTATTCCTTCTATTTTTAGCTCATAGACATCTCCTCTCAAGCGATTAATGGCTTCTATCAGAGCATAATATCGGTCTAGTGGAGTGAGATTTTCCATCTCTATATCAAACCTCCGAATAGTAGGCAAAATACCTGTGAGTAAGCATTTTACATCAAATTCTTTTGCAGTATCTTTGAGCAGAGCCATCAACTGATGAATCTGTGCTTCTAGTTTAGAAAAACATTCACCCGTAAAAGGAAGAGGATCAAGATTAGCCTCGAGATTAAACTGAGCAAGCTCTGTGGTAAAGTTAGGATGTTTTAATTTTTCTAGGATTTCCATACTTTTAGAAGCTGGCTTATTATTTTCATCTACCAAGCAAATCTCTTGCTCTGCACCGATGTGCATCTGTTCTGTCTCAAACCAGTCATTCTCTAGCATTTTCTCTAAAGCTTGAATATCTTTGAGCAAATGCCTCGTAAATTGATTTAACTCTTGCTGATTGGCTGCTATTCGAACCCCTTTTGCACCCATAATTGTATATTTAGTCGGTTAAGGATGTATTTTCTACAAATTAGATTTCTCTAAAATGACAAATATTGTAAGAATATTTGTTAATAAAGCAAATTGGGAGTGAAATTTTCAATTTAGTTGATTTATTAGATAGTTGAATTGTTTATTAATCTCTCAATGACCTAATAATCAATAACCAATTAGTGTAATTCTATGTCCTAAGTTCTCAACACTTTATTAAACTTGATTTTTTTCCCGTAAATGCTCGCTTTTATCTCACTATCAAATTACGAAAATACTCTTTAAAAAGTAGGGTTTGGCTTGATGGACTAATGATTTATGAGTAAATGTTTTGTGTTTGGGAACTAAGTACACGACAAAAAATAGGTTTAGCTTCTTTAGCACATAGATAAACACAGATTTATACGGATTTTTATCTGTGATTTATCTGTGAAATCCGTTAAATCTGTGTACTAAAAAAATATAGAAAAATTAGCCACATCAGGTATTAAAAATATTACTCCTGCAGTTGCAAGATACTTTTAGTTGTAACTTCAATAAGTTTTTACGGTGAAAAATGACTTTATGATAGAATCTACTAAATCTCTTCCACACACATCAAAACTGCATCACCATTCCAAAGCCATCGGGTGCGAGGGAAAGCTGAATATTCTCAAATAAAGCCTTGTGTTTGCCTGCGTTGTGGCGATGAATAAAATACATTGTCAGGTCAAAAGCCATTAAAAATCCTCCTTGCAATATCACTGAACGCCCAAAGCCTTGTAGTAACTCACTGTTCTTTTCAGTATTTTTGCCCCTTTCATTGAGATAAAGCCCTCCTAAGATATAGCCTACATCTAGCCCAGCATTAAAGAGAAGCGTTTTTTCTATGCTACTTTGTTCTTGCCAAGAGCCATAGACCGACAAACCATCCGTAGGGCTTCGCAAAGCACTGTAAAGACCTGCTCCTGCCAGCCCGAGGTTAAAGGTATTCCAGTAGATATTCATCTCATGAAATTTTTGGGTAATGCCCTCTGTGCGACTTCGCATGACTGCCCCCGTAATTATATTGCCTACTGCCCAGCCTCCGAGCGTGAGCATGCCAATTTTGTTGATTTTTTGGCGAGATTGATTGAAGCCAATCAGTGAATTATCTTGTGCCATTAAGACATCAGCCATTAATAATAGTAAGGCTAGTAAGCACATTTTCTTGAAGTTGGATAGCATTTTAGTAGGTTTTAGGGTTTGAAAAATTTAGAAAAAGTAAACGATGATTTATTCTACCATCCCGATGCTGTCTCCCAAGCGAATATTCCCACCTTCCACGACTCGGGCTGTGATGCCTCCATGACCACGCATTGCGTTGTAGCCTCCTTCTCCTAGGTTAGCTTCCATACGTGAGCAAGGATGGCAGAGTCCTGTCATTTCTAGCTTCACATCGCCCACATAGAAGATTTTGTCTTTGAGAGCCAGTAAATTAAGCCCCTTTACCACGATGTTGCGACGAGTCAGCGTAGGAGAAACTTCTTCCTTCCCGAGCATAGAAGCAACTGCTTCGAGGTGTTCGGCTTGGATAAACGTAACTTGGCGTTTTTTTTCACCTTTGCTGTTGTAGTAATCTCCTACTAGCCCTTCTTCGGTATTGACTGCCACAGATTCTACTTCTTCTAGGGTAGATAATTTGGCAGGGCGAATGCCTATCCAAGTAACTGTTCCGACTTGGGGAAGGGTATTCAAGAGTTCTTTCATGGTCGGCTTTTCAAATTCGTTCATAGAGTTATATTTATTTTGTGATTCTAAATTAATCAAAATAGGATGTTTTTCATAGATTTTTAGGTATTTTTGATTGGATACGTTCAAAGTCAAAAACACAAGGTATTTTATCTAAAGTAGATGGTCAAAATTAGTTTGGTCTTTAATATTCTTATAAAAACCTGATTATCAATATTTTACAAAATAATTCATTACTTATCATTTATAACACATAACTTAACTTTAAATTTAATCAAAATGAAAAATTATTGCACGCTTTTCTTGATTTATATTTTATTGTCTTCCTTTGGGCTAGTAGAGGCTCAAGACATGGGCAATTATAACTACAATAGAGCAAATTCTACCCAAGCCACAGCCGCAGAGGAAGTGAGATTACAGCCTTACATTATGAATGACTCTACCTTAGTGATTAATGCCAAATTGCTTTTCAATATTAGACCTACAGAGCAAGTAGCTATTTTTAGCTTGGTGCAGTCTGGTAAAACCTTAGATAACTGCCACGAACTGATGAATAGCCGATTAAATGGCTTTTTAAATGGACTTACTCAAATGACTATTTCCACAGAAGCTATCTACATAGATGTCATCTCTCAAGTGCCTACTTTTGAATATGAAATAGAGAAAAAGATATTTAGCAGAACTGCCAATGAAGTGCCAACAGGCTTTGAATTAAAGAAAAATGTGCATATCCGCTGTAAGAATGACTCTCAAACCTTTGATAAAATCATGATATTAGCGGCTCAACAAGAGATTTATGATTATGTCAAAAGTGAATATTATCTCTCTCAAAATCAATATACCGCAGTGAGTGATTCCCTCAGAAATGAAGGAATACGAATCATAGAAAAGAAACTCAATCAATTTAAAAAGCTAGGCTTCACTACCACTGAAAACTTGGCATATAAGACCTTTTCGGAAGATTTTGATTTAGTAGATCCTCACAAGAGATACCAAAGCTATGAGGCTTTTAACAATACTTCTAACCTCAAGAGGAACTATAAAAACCAGCAAGACATGGAAAAAAGTAAGACTTTTTATTATACGGGTGTGTCTTATACTGATTATGACCTTGTGATTAGCCCAATAGTGCTTGAGCCTACCTTGCAAATGGCGTATCAACTACAAGTCCGATATGTTTTTAAAAGAAAATAGTGGCTACAATTTGAAGTGATTTATCTTATAAACCATTAAGTAGTTAAGATTAGAGCCGTTACACACTGGTTATCAACACTTTACTTTTTTTATAACCATATATGCACATGGAAAACACAGGGAATTGCTTACGAAAAGCTCCTGTATTAGGCAGCAAAGCTTATCATTCTAAGATTCTCAAATAAAAAATTGACATAAATAATTGAAAATCAAAAAGTAACAACTCTATTCATTAAGACCTATTTGAAAAAATTTTCTGATTATCCATCTATCTTTTACATAAAAAAAGCTATAGAAGATTTTATAAAAATATCTTCTATGACTAATTATTATTCGATTTATGATATTATTCTTCCACAGTGGTTTCTGCCGTTACGACTGCCGAAGCACCAAAATAACCTACTACCTTTTTATCAGAGTTAGGGTTTTGATTAACGTAATTAGTGCGTACATTGGTCAGTGGCACTGCAAATAACCCTCCATTGGTAAGCTGTGTGCTTACTTCCTGTAAAAAGTAAAAAGCATCTTCTTGAATGGAGTAAATCTCCACTTCTAGGTCATCCCCTATAGAGTAAGGAGGTAAAGTAACATTGCTATCCTCGGGGTCTTCAAAAAAGGGATTAATCCCTTCACGAATAGGAGTGATAAAATACACACCATCTACATTTCCACCAGCACTAAAGCCTGCATCATAAGCAATATTAATATCTTGACCACGGTTCAAGAATTTACCATTTTTGTAGGTGCGAATCCAGTAACAATCTCCACTTCCTTGTGGGTCTCTTGCATAAATCTCAGCATAATAGCCTGCTGGGTTTCCCAGTCTTTCTTCTCTAAACTCATAGACTAGGGAGTCTATTCTAGGCGTTCGGTTGATTTGAGAGCTTGCTTTATAAGTTTCACCATTATAGCTGACAGTAATAGTATAAGTTCGCCCTAAGACACCCATTATCTCAGTAGATTGTGCAGACATCCATACATAATCTCCATCATTGTCTGCATCCAAAAACTGATAGATATTGCCCTCACTATCCTCTATCTCTACAGTGGCATTGAGTGCTAGGGGAGCAGGAGAGTTATCAAAATAAGAGCGAGTCAGGCGTAGTTTTACAGTTTGAGTACCTGGTTGATCAGTAATCCAGGCATCTATCGAAAGCTGTGGTGTGCCAGCATCTAGGTTTATATCTATGATATCTTCACAAGAAGACAAGGCCCATAAGAGTAAAAAACCAACAACGAATCTATGGATATAAATTATATTTTTCATATTGATACAAGTTTAAAATAAATGGAATAGAGGGTTAGAATTTAAAATTATACGATACCGAAGGAATAAAACTACCCACCACAGAAAGGCGTACTGCCTGTGTCTGTGATTGATTATTAGGGTTATTCTGAAAATTAATAGAAAAAGGATTGCGGCGATTATAGGCATTGTATAAAGAAAATACCAAATAATCTTCATTTTTACGTGTTTTTCCGTTTTTCTTAACACGTTTACCCTGCAAAGTAGCTGATAAATCTAAGCGGTGATAAACTGGGATTCGGTAGTTGTTACGTCTTTCCTCAGAGTTTTGTGGTACTCCTTCAATGCCCTGAAACTCAAAGCGAGCAGTGGGGAAAGTAGCAGGTGTACCCGAAACTATTACGAAGTTAGCAGAGAAAGACCAGCGTTTATTCAAATCATAAAAAGCAACTACATTAAGATTATGTGTCTGGTCAAAACGTGCAGCATACCATTCATCTCGGTTGATGCCATCAAAGCGTTCTTCTGTGCGTGCAAGGGTATAGCTTATCCAGCCATTAAATTTCCCCTTGGCTTTTTTGAGATAAAACTCTACTCCATACGCTCGCCCATCTCCTCTTAATAAATCGCCTTCTATAAATTCATTGAGGAGTAAATCAGCATTGTCTATATAACCCACCACATCTTGATAATCTTTGTAATAAGTCTCCACAGAAAACTCATACATATTGTCTTTGAAGTTTTTGAAAAAACCTAAAGAAATCTGATCAAGCAAAGTAGGGCGGATATTGTTGGTGCTAGGAGTCCAGATATCTAGTGGCGTAGAGGCTACTGTATTCGAAACCAAATGGATGTATTGAGCCATTCGGTTATAGCCTAGTTTGATAGAGGAAGAAGGGTTGAGGCGTAAATTAAAAGCAAATCTAGGCTCAAAATTTTGATAAGTCTCAATGCTTTCCCATTGGTTAAACACCTCAGCACCTGTTACAGGTTTACGTCCTGCTGTAGTTTCTGACTCGCCAAAAGAATACGCATTTCCTTCACCCATATAATTAAAATATGAGAAGCGTAAACCATAACTCAATGATAGCCAATTGGTAACTGTCTGTTCGTTGCCAAGGTACAAAGCTCCTTCTAAGGCATATTTTTTATCTAAGGCTATATTGGTAACTTCTCCTGCACTTTGCCCTACAGCTTTGCCAGGGTCAAACTCATAGAGGGTCGCTTGTCCACCAAAGGTGATTACATTTTTGGGATTGGCATAAAAAGTAAGCTCAGGTTTTACACTATAATTGATAATGCGTGATTTCCAATCAAAGGTATCTTCACCTTCTCCAAAAGCAAGTCGGTAATCATAATTGCTATAAAACACCGTAACATTTGAAAAAAGCCTATCATTGAATAAGTGATTCCATCTAAAACTAGTAGTCGCATTGCCCCAGTCAGAAGCAAACACATTATCAGCATTAAATACATCTCTGCCTAGATAGCCTGAGAGATAGATTCGGTTATTGTCATTGATATTCCAGTTGGCTTTGGCAGTGAGGTCATAGAAGTTAAACTTACTATTTTTTAAATCTTCGCCTAAAAATGGCTTTGCCAATACATCTATATAAGACCTTCGCCCTGCCAAGATAAAAGAGGCTTTGTCTTTGACAATGGGTGCTTCTAAGGTCAAGCGACTAAAAATAGCACCTACTCCGCCCGAAGCGGCAAACTGCTTGTTATTGCCCTCTTTCATGCGCACATCTAGGATAGAAGA
Organism: Cytophagales bacterium; assembly: GCA_038248005.1. Classification (GTDB taxonomy): domain Bacteria; phylum Bacteroidota; class Bacteroidia; order Cytophagales; family Microscillaceae; genus JAABSX01. The sequence continues at coordinate 23,436 of JBBRUH010000012.1, forward strand.
AAGTCTTCCACCATATTGAGCAGGGATTCCTCCACGCAAGAGCTTGACATCTTTGACCGCATCAGGATTAAAAATAGAGAAAAACCCAAATAAATGCGAGCTATTATAAACAGGTGCTTCATCTAATAATACAAGGTTTTGACCTACGCCGCCACCCCGCACATTGAAGCCTGTAGCCCCTTCCCCTACTGTGCTGACACCAGGCAAAAGCTGAATACTACGGATAATATCCACTTCTCCGAAGAGCGCAGGCATTTTTTGGATGGTCTGAATGTCTAATTTATTAACACTCATCTGCACTGAAGAGATGTTTTCATCTTCTGCTTCACCTGTTACTACGATTTCGGTCAGCTCAGTGCTGATTTCGGCAAGCTCAATATCCATCTTGATATTTTCTGTCAGAGAGATTATTTTCTCTACATTAGTATAGCTCACATAACTATATGTGATGGTATAATCTCCGGGGTCTAAGGAGATAGAGTAAAAGCCATAGACATTACTGATAGTACCAGTGCTTAACTCTTTGACATATACAGTAGCACCAATGAGTGTTTCGCCAGATTTGGCATCTTTGAGATAGCCACTGAGCGTAAACTTATTTTGGGCAAATACACTACTCATAATTCCTAAGAGTAGAAAAGTAAAAATGATTTTTTTCATGATATGGTTAGATAAAAAAAACATAGGACACTAATCAAATCTAATACGCTTAGATTTGTTTTTCAAAAAGGTTATTTTTTTGAGTTAAAATGGATTTTAGATTGCAAAAAAGCAAGAAATATATTTAGGAAAGAAAATAAATCACTTAAAGCCTAGAAAATACAACCCAAAGCTTTTTATTTTATGTTGAAAGAGCAGGGACAGGTTCATATTTCAGTGTCAGTTTCATATAACAGTATCATATTTCAGTGTCAATATATTACCATCAAAAAAAATCCTAAAAATCGTAGTTTATATAAAAGAATCCTCGTCCATCAAAGCAATCCTAAAAATCATAGTCCGAAGTCCACTTAAATATCTCCTGAAAGTTTTTCTTTTGAAAAGCATTTTCTATATTTGGATAAACAAATCATACTGCCATTTTCATGAAAACAAAAATCATATTTCTACTCATTATTCTGAGTTTGGGATTTCCCTCTATCAGCCAAGCACAAGAATATACTCGCCAAGATTCGCTTAGGGGTAAACTCACTCCCTTGCGAACTTGCTTTGATGTTACTTTTTATAACCTCAAGCTACGTGTAAATCCCAGTGAAAAATCTATCAAAGGACAAAACACAATTCATTTTACCAATCAAGATGATTTTCAAAAAATACAAATTGATTTATTTGAGAATCTCAACATAGAAAAAATATTATATCACGACCAAGCCCTCACTTATGAACGTGAAGGCAATGCTACTTTCATAGATTTTGGGCAGACCCTCAAAAAAGGATTGAAGGACTCTATCACGATTTATTATGGAGGGAAGCCTCGCCCTGCTATCAATGCACCTTGGGATGGGGGATTCTCTTGGAAAAAAGATGAAAAAGGCAGAGATTGGATTGGAGTCTCATGTGAAGGTCTCGGTGCAAGCGTCTGGTGGCCCAATAAAGATCACCTCAGCGATGAGCCAGACAATGGCATTCGTATCACCTGCGAAGTGCCTTCTGAGCTTATTTGTGTTTCTAATGGACAAGACAAAGGAAGTGAAAAACTAGATGATGGCTACACAAGCTATACGTGGCTAGTCAGTTACCCTATTAATAACTACAATGTAACCCTCAACATCGGCAATTATGAGCATTTCTCAGAAATCTATACTGCCCAAGATGGTGAAGAACTAGACCTTGACTATTATGTACTAGATTATAACTTAGACAAAGCCAAAAAGCAATTCAAACAAGTAAAACCTATGCTAACTTGCTATGAAAATTATTTTGGGAAATATCCTTTTTGGAGAGATGGCTTTGCCTTGGTAGAAACGCCTTACCTCGGTATGGAGCATCAAGGTGCAGTAGCTTATGGCAATCAATATATGCAAGGCTATCTAGGAAGTGATTTGTCAAGAACAGGCATCGGGCTTAAATTTGACTACATCATCATCCACGAAGTAGGGCATGAATACTGGGGAAATAGCGTAAGCTGCAAAGACCACGGAGAACTATGGATTCACGAGTCTTTTTGTACTTACACCGAAGGATTGTATGTAGAATGTATGTTTGGAAAAGAGCAAGGCTATGAATATACTTATGGACTCTCTAAGGGAATCTCTAACCGTGAACCTATCATTAGCCCTCCTGATGTAAATTCAGATGGCAGTGGAGACATGTATCCGAAGGGTGCTGCAATGCTGCATACGCTCCGAAATGTAGTCAATGATGACCAAAAATGGTTTCAATTACTCAAAGATATTTCTACTGATTTTAAAATCAAAAATACTGATACTAAAGAGTTAGTGGCTTACATTAGTAAAAAACTAGGCAGTGATTATACTTACTTCTTTGACCAATATTTGCGTTATGCTTCTATTCCTGTCTTAGAATATAAAATCAAAACTGAAGGCAAAAAATCAGTGCTTGAGTATCGTTGGAAAGCTGATGTAGCTGATTTTAGAATGCCCATTGAGATAGAAACAGAAAAAGGAAAGTTTGAATGGATTAAGCCTACCAGTAAATGGCAAAGCAAGACACTCAAAATCTCTCTCAAAGAACTTACCCTAAAGCCTCGTTCTTTTTATGTGAAAGTAGATAAGAAGAGCTAGAGAAAACCTTTTTTATACACAGTTCAAAACTATCAATAGACCTCGTAAATCTGCGGATTTGCAAGGTCTATTTGCTTAGTAACCATATCAAGATAATTGTTATTTTTTCGTAAAACACTCATTATCAAATTTTTATCAACTCATAGTCAATCACTTAGAACTTATCTCTCACTAAGCTTATTCTGGTTTTATTGTTGGTTGATTAGAAATACTAAGATTAAAAATATCATTGCGAGCATAATGCCCGATTACGTCAAAATCTAGTTTGCTCAAGAGTATCTGTTCTAAGTCTATATCAGCTATCAAAGCACCTGATTTATCAAATAGTGGACCTGCCAATATTTCTCCCAAAGGGGATACAATCACACTTCCACCTCGACACATTTCCTCAGGTTCATTTTCTAAAAAACCTTGAAATCGTGTGGGATACATTGATTTGGTAAAAAACTGATTACATCCTAAGACAAAACACCTACCTTCTAGTGCGATGTGTTGCATAGTGGCTGTCCAGCTATCTCTTGAATCTGCAGTAGGAGCTATATAAATCTCTACTCCTTGCTGATACATTGACATTCTTGCCAAAGGCATGTAGTTTTCCCAGCATA
>JBBRUH010000013.1:0-26150 GCA_038248005.1 Cytophagales bacterium
AGAGAATCTTTAAGCATAAGCGGTTTAGGGAGTATTAAGTGAGAGATGAGTGTATAAAAAAAGCCCTCTCCCTGTGGGGAGGGTTTGGGTGGGGTAAGATTCAAGAACCACTCTGCTATTGATAGTCATTTCATGTAAAATCATCAATAGACCCCTTACCTCACTCCTAACTCAGCTACGAACTCAGCACAGTGTTCTAGGTGATGTAGCGAAAAAGATTGAATCTCTCGCAGGGGGATGATGTGAATATGCAGTTCTTCGGGTTCTTTGCCCACACGCAAGCCTAGAAGGTCTGAGGGGAAATTAACCTGCACGACTTCCCCTGCCAAGAAAGCTCCATTGCGGAGATATACGCCAAGGCTTGGCATCCGTAAGCTTGTATCTTCTGCTTGTTTTTGCCACATTGATACGTAGGTCTCTAAAACAATTTCTAATTTTTTTGGCGTAAATTGTGCTAAAATCTGATGAATGTTTTCCATTTTTGAGTTTAATTTAAAATCTTTAAAAAAATGATGAAAAAAGTAACTAGTTTTATTTACTTCTCTCTTTTGAGTTTTTTACTTCTTTTAATGTCTTGCGACCAAATTAAGCAAAACACAGAAGAAAACAATGCTGAAGACCCTGCACTCAAAGCTAAATTAGTTTCACAAGTAGCAGAATTGGGTTGCCAAGATATCCGTGATTTTATTACCCAATATGGTGGGAAATTACTTCCAGTAGTAGGGGATGTTTTGCTCGATAAAATAATAGATAAAAAAGGCAAAGGTAATTTTTGTGATTGTCTTAAACCTACCCTTGAGAGTGAACTTAATACTGAAATGAATGCCGAAGAGTTGGATAAGTTTATTGTAGAAAGAGAAAACAGACGTAAATTCGTAAAAAGCCTGGTTTTAGATCAACGTAAAGACATCATGGATTGTTATAAGTCAAAAGGCTCAGGCAAAGGTGTTAAGTTTATTGAAAAAATAATCAATAAAATCGCTAAAAAAGAAGCTGGTGACCAATCTGAAAGTAAAGAAGATAATACTTTAGAATAATCAATAAAGTATTCATTATCAGTGATTTACATTACTGATGATGAATATTCTTAATCTCAATAATGCTCTTTCATTCTACTCCCATAAAACTCAAAAAAATGGATACTCAACGTACTTCTCTCAAACACTATCAATTCAATGTCTCAGCAGTAGATTTTGAGGTAGAAAATGCACTTGTCTTGGCAAAATTCGCCTCGCTAATTTACGAAAACCGAGACAATGTGGAGGTAGTACTCAAAGAGATTTGGTCTTTTGATGAAGTAAAATACATTGAGGGTTTTTCGGAGGCAGAAGATATTCAGATTTATTTGGCTATCAATAAAGAGGTAATTCTGATTGCTTTTCGCAGTGCTGCCGAATCCAAAAAAGACTTAAATACTTCTACTAATTTCAGTTTGGCAGATTTTGAGGGAAGCAAGGCACACAAAGGTTTTGGGCATGCATTGCAGATTGCCTGGCAAAAAATACTAGAAATACTCATCGTCAATCAAAAACAGCAGCAGAAAATATGGCTTTGCGGACACAGTCTTGGAGGTGTCCTTGCAAGCATGGCAGCACATTTATTTACGAGCAAAAACATAGATATCCAAGGGCTTTATACCTTTGGACAGCCACGAGCGGGAGACCTTACTTTTGCTCAGTTGATGAATGAAAAGCTTGCCAATCATTATTTTCGAATCGTCAATGAAGATGATTACATTTGTTCATTACCGACAGAGTGGCAGGGTTTTGCTCATGCAGGCAAGGTGATGGTATTTAATGAAAAGGGGGAAATCACAGAAGTAGCTGAACCCGAAAGCAACTTCTGGAAAGATACTTGGAGTTATGGCAGTTCTTTTTATAACTGGGGCAAAGAGAGTCTTCCCTCCCACTCCATTGATGCTTACATAGAGAGATTGGCTTTGTATAAGTAAGGAAGAGATGAGTTATAATTTTTTAATAGCTTGATAATGAGTATTTTACGTTAAAAATCAGATAATTATTCTGATTCCATTGGTAAAACCAATCCTTCGAAGCCGTTACAAAATTTTATTTTCGGCGATAGACTTCAAAAGTATAGGGATACTGATTTTCAGCATCAGAGCTGTGTTTTTCTGATGACTCTAAAAGCCAATTCTCCCACTCTATGTCTGGGAAAAAAGTATCTCCTTCAAAATGAGCGTCTATTCTTGTTAGATAAAGCCAATCAGCAAAGGGCAAAGCTATTTCGTAAATTTGGCTTCCTCCCAAGACAAAGGCTTCCTTTTCGTTCTTTTCTTCTAAAAAACGAATCGCTTCTTCAAAACTATTGGCACTCACAAAACCCTCAGGCATTGTCAGATCAGTCTGATTGGTCATAATGATATTATAACGATCAGAATACGCTACATCATCGGCTTCATGGCTTTTACGCCCCATGATGATAGAATAGCCTTCAATTTTAGATTTAAAATAGGCTGTATCTGCTGGTAAGTGCCAAGGTAAGCCGTGATTGTTGCCAATTACTTGATGATGTGCTAAGGCTGCTATAATAGAAATAATCATAATTTAGATTTGTAGTGTTTATTTTTTTATGTAAATTTAGGTTAATTAATCTTTTTGAACAAAAACCTTACTTTATTCTTTCACGTTAGGAAATAAGGAATGTTTTTTGATATTATAATAGGTGTTTTAATAGACTTAACAGAAACGTAATGGACGAACAACCTTTAAAGGAATTTAATTTTTTTGAATATCATGCTCAAATCAGCAATGATAACATATTGCTCTCTTATAAAGGTCCTTTGACTGATATACTTCTCTCGGAATTTAGCCGTGATATTCGCAATAAATTACAGAAAGAAAACTCCAAAACAGGAAAAAAAGTATTTGGTATTTTTATGGAATTAGCCCAAAATGTGCTTTTTTACTCTAAAGAAGAGAATCATTTTGGAGAAAATCATGATAAAGTAGGTACACTCGTAATCATCCAAAGAGATGAGTTTTACCAGCTTATTACAGGAAATCTAGTATTTAAAAGAGATATTCCTTTTCTTACTGAAAAATGTGAAGTGGTAAATTCTCTTGATCGTGATGCACTTCGTGAATATAAAAGACAACTCCGCAACTCTCCCAAAGAAGAAGAAAGCCGTGGTGCAGGCATTGGCTTAGTACAGGCAGCGCTCACTTCTGATAATCCACTTGGATACCAAATTCAAGAACTTTCTGGTGATTTTGCTTTCTTCGTATTGACCGTAGGTGTAAAGAAATAGCATTTCTTTTTTTATAAATAAGAAAAGCTTTCTGAAAATCAATATTTCAGAAGGCTTTTTTAATGTATGGATGTCAGAGGCATCTCACGTTTATAAAAAGATAATCAAGATAGATATGCCACTCCTATCAGGGTCGTACTATTATTTTATTATTTTCTATAAACATCATATTCCTACGGAATAAGAACACCAATTTAAAAATAGTCTAAACCAAGACATGAGTCTAGTTCTATCTAAAAGCTAATCTCGAGTTCAAGTTACTTAGCGAATACTTTTAAGCATTGTTTCTATTTGTGCTTTAGTGCTAGGGGCATCTGCATCGCTATAATATTCTGAAGCCCAGATAATGTATTTGTTTCCTTTGTATTCAGTCAGATACAAGCTTTTCCATTGCTTTAAGATGGTGTTTTGAGATTCGAGATTAGTTTCTTCTTCCCACTCAAAAGTAACTAATGAGATTTTACCTAGCTTCACGTTTTTTGAAGGGACTTTCTCAAATTCTTCTGGTGCTACATTGTTATTCTTTAGCACTTCTATAGTGGCATTGCCTGCCTCCTCAGTAGATGCTTTACCAATAGGGTATATTTCTAAAATGGCAGATTTTTTTTGGGCATTTATTCTTATTTTTTCTGTGATTTCTGTTTTTTCAGCCCATTCTTTTTCTAGAGTCATTTTTAACCCAAAACGATTTATTTTTTGGGCAAATGCTGGCTGAACAAATACAATATATAGGAGAAAGAAAACTAATATTTTTATTTTCATGATTTTAAATTCGGAGTTAAAAGATTTATTTAGGGTTTAAATATCCGATAAACGAGTTATGAGATATAAGTTATGAATCATGAGTTCTTAATTATCTGATAATGAGAATTTTAATAGCTAATAATAATTGACTTATTTTAGTATTTCACCAATGAAACTCTACGTAATGAAGACACAAGATGTTTGAGTCTTCAATCACGTAGAGTTATTAGGATAATTAAGAGTTATTGAAGTGTTTTTTTACTTATTTTTTCTTAATGATGATTCCTTGCCCTTCTAAACTTTCGTAAAATGCATAAAAATTTATACGGATTGATTCAGAAGCATATCCACAGCATACCTGACAAGTGCCAGTATCACAGCGTACATATCTGGTTTCACAGACCTCGTCGGGGTCATCATCTATGCAAGCACAGTATTTAGGGGCAGTCGTTCCTCCTGTACTAGCTATTCTCCCTGCATCAAAGGGTAATCTTTGGGTAGTAGTGCTGCTGCTTGCACTTTTACTTACAGAAGCTAAGGCAATCAATTGCTCTGCTATCTTAGTTGATTTACTTTTGCCTGCCATCATGTTTTTAACCACATCTGCTTGCAAGACCTGATAGGTATTGTCTGAGTAAATAGCTAGATAGTAACTTGCCGTAAGTGTAGGTAAATCACTTGCCTGTAATTCAGAACTTGCTGTTTTTTCTTGGGCAAATGCCTGCAAACTAACAAACATCACCAAGAAGATTATCATAAGATTTTTCATTGTCATTGATTAAAATGTTTAAAATTTATACTGTTAAATTATTTATCTCTATTTACGTATTGAATTTTCTGATAAGTTGCTCAATTCATAAATCTGGCATTTCCCTACACTAAGGGCATTCATTTTCTTATGAATGAGCATACACACTCAAGATTTTAGTGCTTTTGGAGAACCCTCTATAAGCTGCTCATCAAAGAAAAAGCAAGTTCAATCAATTAAAGCATCTATTCTATCAATAAGGTGCATAGAAATATAACAAAAGTGTATTTTTGAAGAATGGAATGGAGAATAATTATTTTCTTGTGTCTGTTTTTACATCTTAGTCAAGTTGTCTTGGGGCAAGAACCTTATATTAGGGCTGTAAATTATCCCTATCAGATTAGCACCAAGACTATTTATGATATGCATGCGGATGCCAGAGGGCAGATTTGGCTTGGCACAAACAAAGGACTTTTTAGGTTCAATGGTAAGCAAGCAATCAGTATTCCTTTTGAAGAGTCTCGCCAAACTGATTTTACACATCTCAAAACAGACCCCTATGGACGTATCTGGGGAATGAACTTTGCCAATCAACTTGCTTATGTAAACCGTGATACGCTTCGCTTATTTCAATTTCCAGAAGAACTAAAGCTAGAAGGAAATTTGATTGATTTTGATTTTACGCCACAGTGTATCTGGCTTTGTTCTGATAAGATGATTGTAGCTATTCATCTTAAAAGCCGTAAAATCCTTTATCAATACAAAGAAGAAAGTAAGCAGATTTTTGCAATTAAGGCTTTTAAACAAAAAATACATGTACTCAAAATGGGAGAGGACATGGTCTGTGACGAGCAAGGAAACACAGAAGTTCTACCTGTCTGCATCTCTTCAGTAGGTAGATTTACAGTCAGTAATGGAGAAATACTACTGACACACCGTGAAAATTTCTTGCGTAAAGCCTGTGTCTTCAAAGATAATCAATGGGGAAAATTACCTGATTTTGATTTGCCTGAGTCGGTAGTAGTTTATCACCTAAGCACTAGCAAATCAGGCAAAACTTGGATTTGTACCAAACAAGGTGGCTGGCTTTGGGACTGCAAAGCAGGAAAAGCGTATAATCTTTTTCCTCACCTGCAAGTTACAGATGTGGTAGAAGATTATCAGGGGAATTATTGGGTAAGTACTCTAGATGATGGGCTTTGGTTTTGTCCCTCTTTAAAGACCATTACTTATACTCCCATTATTGATTTGGAAGAGCAAAACACATTTATTACCCGAATCAATTTAGACGACAAACCAGGGCATTACTGGATTTCTGCTGCCAACGGTAAAACGTATTATACACAATTAAAGAATCCAAAGTCGCTATTCTCCATTGAAGGTGATTTTAAAAAAGAAATTACTTCTTTCATCAAAAGTCCTAAAACTGATGAAATATTAAATACCTCTGGTATATTTAATCTCAAAAACAAAAATTATATCAGATTGCCAGCTCCCAAAGATATGTCACTGTATAATACTAAGTATTTACTCATCGCACGCTCTTCTGCCGCAGAGTGGCTTTTACCTTTTTATAAGAAAGGCACAGCATCACCCAAAAAGGTGTTTGGTATTGAGCTAAGTAGTAATCAAAGTTCCTTATTTGGCTATCCTACTTATCTCTTAAGGGCACAACGTAGCTATAGCGTCTGCTTAGATAGCGTCAGACAAAAATACTGGGTGGGATATGCAGATGACTTATATGAATATGATTTTAAGGGTAATTTTAAAATTATCAAAACACAAAAAGGAGAGCCTATTGCTGCCCATCGAATGTGCTTGGATAAGCAAGGAAAGCTTTATGTAGCTACTTTTAATCAGGGGTTAATGGTTATCAAAAATCAAACAATCATAAAACGTCTAGGCAAATATAACTTGCTAAAAAGCAATGAAGTTCGGAAAGTGTTTAATTATAAAGATACTATCTGGGTAGGCACTACCCAAGAAATCGGTTATCTTTTTGATGATAATCAATCTTTTGTAGATGTGCTAGGAAATAATAGTATTGGTAGGATTACTTATCAAGATTTTATCCCTAGTGAACAAGCTTTGCTGATTGCTGTGGGTTTTAAGGTTTTGTATCTTCCCCGAAATATTCTCAAAAACCCTCAAACACTTACAGTTTTGTATCCTAAAATTAATCAAAAAGAGAACAATATACAGATTGTGCTTGAGATGCTTAATTATACTAATCCAGAGTATAGCCGTTTTTATTATCGATTAGAAAATATTGACCAAAAATGGCAAAACACAGATGACATTATAGCCTTTTTGCGATATAGCCAATTAAGCCCAGGAGATTATGTACTAGAATATTATGCCGAAGATAAGTTTTCAAAACTGCGAAGCAAACTCTATAAACTTAATTTTAAAGTCAAAGCAGCTTGGTGGCAGCAGCTTTGGTTTTATGCCTTGATTGTATGTTTGATTATATTATTTTTAACTTTCATCTTCTATCTATGGCTCAAAAAAGCTCAAAAAAGACAATCTTTGAGAGAACAACTTTGGATTTCTCAGCTCAAAGCCATCAAAGCACAGATGAATCCTCATTTTTTGTATAATATCCTGAATACTGTGCAGGGGCTAGTCTATAGCAATAGAAGAAGCGAAGCTGCAGAGCTACTAGGCAAATTTAGCGACCTCATGCGCAATACCCTTGAAAGTTCTGAGATTCCGTATCTACCACTTCAAGATGAAATCAATACAATTCATCTGTATCTCAATCTAGAGCAAAGCCGCTTTGAAGGCAAAGACTTTGAGTATAGTGTTCAAGCTGAAGAGGTGTGGCATTTGCTAGACCAAGAAGTACCCTCGATGCTTATCCAGCCTTTTGTAGAAAATGCCATTAAACACGGATTACTTCACAAAAAAGAAGAAAAAAGGCTCTTCATCAAATTTGAAACTCATCTTAATAACCTACATATCAGCATAGAAGATAACGGAATAGGACGACAACATGCCTCCGAAATACGCCAAAGACAGGCTCAAAGAGTACAACACTTTACTATGAATGCTACCCAACAACGAATAGATTTACTCAATAAAATGGGTAAATTCAAGATTCATTTTGAAGTAATAGACCTTTTTGATAGTCAACAAGTATCTGCTGGTACTCGTGTAGAAATAAATATTATTTTTTTAACCCCCAATAAATTATGATAAATGCACTTTTAGTAGATGATGAACAAATGGCTATCAATGCACTCAAAGGATTGCTCGAGGAACAGTTTCCAGAGATAAACATCATAGGTGAATGTAACAATGTGCCAGAGGCAGTTCGGTTTATCCAAAAGAATCAACCTCATGTAGTGTTTTTAGATGTGGAAATGCCCGAATACAATGGTTTTGATTTACTAGATTTTTTTAGAGCTGATGAGCTTAACTTTCAGATTATCTTTGTAACGGCTTATAGCCAATATTCTTTGCAAGCCTTTGAAATATCTGCTGTTGATTATCTCTTAAAGCCTGTCCGTGCCGAACATCTTGCAAGGGCTATCAAAAAAATAAAGACGCAAGATAAAAGTGAATCTAATCTCTCTTATGTAACCCTCAAAGAAAATCTACAAGAAGAAAAAGAAGATAATCAGAAGATAATCTTACATACTACAGAGAGTGTTTTTATCCTCAAATTAGCCGATATATACTACCTAGAAGCACAAGGAAGCTATACCAAGTTTGTAACTCAAACCCATAAAGATTTACTCATCTCTAAGAAAATATCAGACTTCTCGTACTTAGAGCAATCTCCTTTGTTTTTTAGATCGCATAGAAGCTACATCGTCAATCTAAGAAGACTCCTCAGGATAGACAAACGTGAATCTATGCTCGATATAGAAAATGGGCAAAGTATTTATCTTGCTCAAGATAAAAAGAAAATGCTCTTAGAAAAACTAGGCTCGTTTTCTTAGTAAGGTTTTTAAATTAAAGTGTTCATTTAAGTGATGAGTTATCTTAGTAAGATTTTCATTTGGTTTAATTAAAAACGCTCAATTACAATGTTTTTGGTAAATGCTCGTGTAAGCGTCTTCGCTTGCCTAATAATCAATAACTAATCTCTTACTTAGTTCTCCCTTAAATTTGCTATATCACCAAAAAATAAAAAAATGCACCACCAAATCAAAGGCATTAGTCTGGATATCTGGAAAACCATCTTGCAAAGCAATCCTACTTTTAAGCCATTACAAGTCAAGCTTTTTGCAGAAGCATTGGAAGTAAAAGCAGATGAACAATGGATTCAAATTATCAAAAAAGCAGACCAAGAGGCTGATAAACAAGCAGAAGCAAGTGGCTCAGATGTAGGCTTCAAAGAAAGGCTAGAAATCATCGCTAAGCTTGCTCAAATCCCTTTGAAGCACTCAGAAAAAGACATTGAGGAAATTTACACCAAGATGGAAAAGCTTTTTTTGATACATTTACCTTTTTTATTAGAAAAAAACTTACTTGAGATTTTGGCAAGTCTTAAAACAAAAGGGCTACAATTATTTTTGGTCAGCAATACAGGTTTTGTAAGAGGAGCTACTATGCGAAAAGCACTCGAGCAATTAGGAATAAGCGTTTATATTGATTTAGCACTATTTTCAGATGAAATAGGCTTTGCAAAACCACACCCTGCTATCTTTGGAGAACTGTGCCAAAAGACCACACTTCAGGCAGATGAAGTTTTACATATAGGCGATAACCTACTTGCAGATTACACGGGGGCAAGAGATTATGGGATGCAATCGCTTTGCTATAACCCAAATAATCTCTATTTTGCAAACGAAATACACCAAATTGATAGCCTTAATACCTTACTACACCTATGAAGGTAGAACGTATTGCCTTACACCAACTATATTTATCTCCTCAAAAAGAGATACTCTCCAATCATCAACCCTTTGAAGTAGAGGCTTATAGCAAGTTTAAATATGGAGATACCTCTGTTGCTTGTAGATATGGAGAAATGCTTGCCCAGAAAACGATTCAAAACCTGTTTTCACTTACCTTATCAAACTCAAATATTGCTCTGACTTCTTCTGCCTATAGATATACGCCTACAGCAGCTCAGTCTATTGCGGATGCTTTTTTTGATTATTTTAAAAATTATACTTCTTTAGAGCTAGAGTATTTTAAGATTCATCGCACTTACTTAGATGGACGAGATTATGCACAACTCACTCCTCAAGAACGCAATGAAGTACTCCAAAGGTCAAATTTAACCCTAGATGAGAATCAAAGCTTAAAAGGTAAAACAGTATGGGTGATTGATGATGTACGCATCACAGGAAAGCACGAAGAGAAAATACTTCATTTTTTAGAACAAGAAGGAGTAAAAGAAGTTCTATGTTTGTATGTAGGAATTTTAGAACAGGGCTTAGAGCTTTCTTGGGTAGAGCATTATCTTAATCATGCTTGGGTCAAAGACATTTATAGATTTGCGGAAATTGTACATCAGCCTCACTTTAAAATCAATGCAAGAGTCTGCAAATTTTTACTTTCTTATCCTTCTGTCTTAGAGCTAAAGTATTTTTTTGATTCACTTTCCGAAGAAAAAATCAACTTATTTTATCAAGTTGCCAAAAATGATGCTTTTGATAAAATCCCTACCTATCAAGCCTCTTTCTATCTTTTAGAAAATGTATATAAAAGAAATAAAAGTTTATATTCACTTTTTAGTGAGGAATGAGGAATGAAGGAATGATTTTGTAATAAACTGTTATTTGACACTGAAAACTGAAATATGAACACAAACAAAATAGCCCTTATCACAGGGGCAACCTCTGGAATAGGCAAAGCAACTGCAGAAGCTTTTGCTGCCCTAAAAATAAATTTAATCCTATGCGGAAGACGCACTGATAGACTCGAGCATATTGCTAATCTCTTATCTCAGAGCGTCAGAGTACACACACTTATCTTTGATGTGAGGGAGCGAGAAACCATCAGAAATCTTATCGAAGGCTTACCTTCCGAATGGAAAGATATTGATATTTTGGTCAATAATGCGGGCAATGCCCACGGCTTAGATTTAATTCAAGAAGGCAATTATAAAGATTGGGATGCAATGCTTGACATCAATGTAAAGGGACTACTTTATGTAAGTGAGGCAGTTATCCCTACTATGATAGAGCGTAAAAAAGGACATATCATCAACATAGGTTCGCTTGCAGGCAAGGAAGTCTATGCCAAGGGAAATGTCTATTGTGCTAGTAAGCATGCCGTAGATGCCATCAATCAAGGGATGCGAATAGACCTCAATGCTCACGGGATTCGTGTATCTGGCATCAATCCAGGGCTGGTAGAAACTGAGTTTTCGGAAGTCAGATTCAAAGGAGACAGCGAAAAAGCCAAGAAAATCTATGAGGGCTATCAGCCACTAACTGCCCAAGATATTGCAGAGATTATAGCCTTTGTAGTCAGTCGCCCTGCACACGTCAATATTGCTGATTTACTTGTATTGCCTACAGCACAGGCTACTTCTTATTTGGTTAATAAATCTCTTTGAATGAGAGATGAATTATAAATGATAAGTGATGAGTTATCTTAACAAAATTTTTGATAACCAAGTTTTTATAACAAGATTGAAGTGCAAACTAATTTTCACCATCTACTTACTCAAAATAAAGTTACATTTAATACCAAACTACTAGACATTTTTTAAAAAATAGTAATTTTATCTCATTTCTCCATAGCCCAGAGGTTGCAACTTCTGGGCTATGGAAAAATATCTAATGGTGTTTCATTTTGGCAATTTTGTCGGAAAATATACCACCTCGTAAGGTGTCTCTCCTTCGAAATTTTGGTGTCTCTCCTTCAAAGTTTTGGGGTCTCACCAAAATCTTATCTGACTATTTAACCAAAACAATATAGTAATATAATTTAAACCTTAAATGTGTGTTATGGCAAACCATCCTGTAAAAAGTACTTTTGAAAACTTGATAGAACTTGCAAGTGAAAAATTGCCTCTCAAAGTTCGCTTCAAAGATAAGTCAAAGGTGATGAAAATACTTAATTCTTTGATTGGATGGTTTGCTAAAGACTTTATGACACGCTTCACCACTACTTGGGGCTATACGATTTATTTTCCGAGTGAGGCATACATCAAAGAAAATCCTCAGCTTGCTACTCGTATTTTGGCTCATGAGTTAGTGCATCTGCTTGATGCTCAGAAACATGGCAAAGCACTTTTCACATTTGTTTATACTCTTCCGCAGATACTTTTTTTGGGTATTTTTTCTTTTCCGTGGTTAGAAGCGTGGGCTATTTTGTTTCTTATTTTTTTATTACCTCTCCCCGCTCCTTTTCGGTATTATTTTGAATCAAGGGGTTATGCAGTCAGTATGATGACTCACCCCCAGAAGACAGATAATCCTATCCCCTATCTTTCTTATTTTACGGGTTGGATTTATTATAAGATGTTTCCTTTTCCTAAAAAAGTAACCCAGAAAATCTTAGAATGGAGAACCAAAACTGAGCAAAACCAAGCTCCTATCCTCCAAAAAGTAATGAAATGGTATGAGGAAGCGATTAGAGAGAGTAAATGAAAACAAGTTGAATTAATAGCCTTCTATTGAATCAAGCAAAATCCAAATAACTTAAACCTGTAGCTCATTTGAATTTTGTACTAGATTAAATTCATTATTTTAAATACCATTGTCAAGGTCTTATTTCTTCAAAAACAGACCATTGACAAGGTGAAATGATTATCTTTAGTTTTGTGAAACCTCAGTATTCCACTAAAAAGTACACTGTGTCATATCTTTTAGGTCAGGTATTCTGACACCTTTATAATATCCTACTACATAGGTCTGTGCACCACTTTTATCCAAGTGTTTGCTGAAGCTTTTGGCTTCCCAGTAAGAAGTAAAATAACCAAGAATATATTTTTTGAGCCCGTCACTTTGTTCTACCAAAAAGTTAGGATTATTGTCCATATATTTAGTCAGATCACGGTTTTCGTAAGCACCTATCTGCACACTAAACTCACAATCACTTCCTCCACGACCTTGTCGAGCGGCGTTTACTTCTCCCATTTCACCTCTCAGCCTGCGTAATCTTTCTTGAAGGGATTCTATGGCTTCATCTTTCTTACCAAGTTCACGGTTGAGTTCGTTAAGGTCTGCTTTTTTACGGACAGTGGTTCCTTTGGCTGTAGCTAATTGAGCATCTAGTGTAGTGCTTTCTTGCTTTATCTCTTTTAATTTTTCAGGATTTCTCTTAAATCCTTTGATTTCACTTACAAGTTCGGTACGTTCGGCACGACTAAGTTCTTGCCCTAATACTAAGTTAGAAATCGAGCTTAAGAAAATAACAGATATAAAAAAGGATACAATTTTTAAAAAATTCATATTTGGTGTTTTAAAATACAAATGAGTGGATAGATATTTTTGATTTAAAAATGATGATTACTTATTCAATCGTTTTTTTACCATCACGGTAAGGTACTATTTTGGCATCTTTGATACGCAATAGTTTGAGATAATCTCTAAAGGTTTCAGCTTCTTTTCTTTCTTTAAAATAACCTAAGGTATATTTTTTAATACCGTCTTCATCCTCATCTCCTGTAAATACGGGACGTTTCTCACCATCTATCTCACTAATTTCTTGGTAAAGAGCTGCATCATTAATTTCTACTTGTACTTTATAAACTAGTCCATCAAGATTGGTTTGATTACTGATGACACTCTGAGTTTGTTTTTTTTCTAATGAGAGGCGAGCTATTTCATCAATAAGTCTTTTCTCTTCAGCATTTTTTTCATTAATTTTTGCCTGTACGTCTTTCATAGACGCTTCTACATCATCTACATCTGCTTCAAGACGGATAAGTTCTTCTTTCTTTTCTTGGATACCTTCTTTAAGGGCTTTGTATTTTTCAGGGTTTTTAGAAAGATCTTTAATTTCTTTCTTTAAAGCTTTTTTTTCGGCTTTGTTGAGTTGGGCTTGTGCTAGTGAAAAAGAACCCAATAATAATAATAGGATTAAAGAGGCGTATTTCATTTTTGTAATATTTAGATGAATGAGTTGCTATAATAATAAAAATATTTGAATAAAATAAGCCCTAAACAAGGGATGAGTTATAAGTTATAAATTATGAATCCGTAAAAACCTGATAGTGAGCATTTTATCTGCGCTAGTAGTTTACGCTCAATATACTATTAAGAAAGATAAAATTTATTTTTCAAGAGTGTTTTTATCTCCTCTTTACTCTTATAGGCTATTCATAAACAAAGACCTTCTCTATCTTTATAAGATAAAAAAGATCTTTTAAAACAGTTTATATCTATAATTATTGTCCTTTGCTACGGCGGCGGGCTGCTTCTTCTGCGCCGAGTGCATCATCTATGCTAATGCGGGTGCCATCTTTATAAGGAGCTACAAAAGGACGATAATCAGGCTTACGGAAGTCTAATTGTAACAAGAAATTACGCAATTGATCAGCCTGTTCTATACTATTAAAAACGCCCATGATGTATTTGTTAAAACCATCTGCATTTTCTTTTCTAAAATCAGGATTATCATTATTGACAGCTACATCTTTTTGCTGAAATGCTCCTATTTGTACTACATAAAATAGTCCTTTATCAGGAATTCCAAAATTATTACCTGCGGGTCTTTCTGCTTGTGCTCTAAGTCTAGCTTCCAAGTCTTCTATTTGCTTGCGAAGTTCTTCTACTTCGTTGGCACATTGAGCTTCTAGTTCTCTTACTCTCACTAGTTCACGGCTGTTTGTAGCCAAATCGGCCTCTGCACGAGATTTATCATCTTTAAACTTTTTAAAAGAAGCTGGATTTTTTTGAAAAGCTTTGGCTTCATTTTTAAGTTCTTTTTCTTCATCACGGCTTAGTTCATCACTATCACCTGAGTCTTTGCTACTTGTGCGAGAACGTTTTTCTTTAGGTTCACGTTCTTTTTTTTCTTTAGGCTCACTCTCTTTTTTAGTACGGCTCTTTTGAGCTTGAGCATCAGGAGCAAACATCAAGAATAGAGCAATCAATGCAAGGCTAGAGAATTTTAAAATCCAAGAGGTATTTTTCATGTCGAAATTAGTTTATAAAGAATTAATTTTAATGAGTAGGTTTAACACCAATAATAAAGTGCTTTATTCAAAACCCATGCCGAAAAAAGCATTTTATCTCAAATTCATTTAAAAAGAACTATTTTTTTAGGCTTCCTACCATATTTTCTGGCACTACCCACTCATCAAATTGCTCACTGGTAAGCAATCCAAGTGCAACAGCAGCCTCACGTAAAGTACTATCTTCAGCATGTGCCTTCTTCGCAATCTTGGCTGCATTTTCATAGCCTATATGTGTATTAAGGGCTGTTACGAGCATAAGTGAGTTTTCTAAATGCTCCTTAATTCGGCTATAGTTCGGCTCTATTCCTTGGGCACAATGCTTATCAAAAGACGCACAAGCATCTCCTAAAATACGTGCAGAATGTAATAAATTATAAATCATCATCGGCTTGAACACATTTAGCTCAAATTGCCCCATCATTCCTCCAGTAGTGATAGCCACATCATTCCCGATTACTTGGCAGCAGACCATTGTGAGGGCTTCGCACTGTGTAGGGTTTACTTTTCCAGGCATAATAGAGGAGCCAGGTTCGTTGGCAGGGATAATGATTTCCCCAATCCCTGAACGAGGGCCAGAAGCCAACATTCTGACATCATTGGCGATTTTCATCAGGCTTACGGCTAGTTGCTTAAGTGCCCCCGAAGTTTCTACCATGGCATCATGGGCAGCCAATGCTTCAAATTTATTTTCGGCTGTGATAAAGGGCAAGCCACTTAACTCAGCTATTTTTTCAGCTACTTTTTCAGAATATCCTTCTGGAGCATTGAGTCCTGTACCTACAGCAGTACCTCCTAATGCAAGCTGGCTCAGGTGAGCAAAGGTATTTCTAAGAGCCTTCAAACCAAAATCTAGCTGTGCCACATAGCCCGAAAACTCATGCCCTAAGGTAAGAGGAGTCGCATCCATAAAGTGAGTACGCCCAATCTTCACCACCGAATGAAAAGCTTCTGCCTTTGCGTGAAGCGTATTACGCATTGCCTCTATCTTAGGGATGGTTAGCTCTACAAGCATTTTATAGGCTGCTATGTGCATCGCAGTCGGAAAGGTATCATTAGATGATTGTGATTTATTAACATCATCATTGGGATGCACTTTTTTCTTTTCATCTAATAGATTTCCACCTGTAAGCACATGGGCACGATTAGCGATAACCTCATTGCAATTCATGTTAGATTGCGTGCCTGAGCCTGTCTGCCAGACCACAAGCGGGAATTGATCATCGTGTTGATTGTCTAATATTTCATCACAAGCTTGTGCGATGAGTTTAGTTTTTTCGGCATCTAATACGCCTAAATCATGGTTAGCAAGTGCGGCGGCTTTTTTAAGAATGGCAAAAGCTGAAATGATTTCTTTGGGCATTTTATTGTCCCCAATCTCAAAGTTCTCTAGAGAGCGTTGTGTCTGAGCTCCCCAATATTTATCAGCAGGTACTTCTACTGGACCTATGGTATCTTTTTCTATGCGGTATTTCATTTGTTAGGATAGTTTTAAATTGGTTTAATTGAACAGATTTTTGACAAAAATAAGATATTTTTTGGGTTTTTATGCTTAAAATAATGATTTAATGGAGAGTTAGAATGTAACATAATCTTCAAAAATTGCAGCCATCATGAATCTAATCTCTTAAAAATGTCTTTACTTTGAGAGATTTTTTAATCCAACTAAAAATATATAAATGGAAGCTTTGATTCAGAATGATGCAGTAGTGCTGGGTTTATTGATGTTGATATTGATGATTGTTTTTCAGACTTCAAGCAGTGAAAAACCTGTCTATGCTAATTTTTATAAATATGTGCCTAGTCTTTTACTCTGTTATTTTATACCCTCTTTACTTAATATTACTTGGTTTGAAGGAACTGAGGTTGCATTTAGGCTAGTAAATGGTGAAGAATCAAGTCTATATAAGGTTGCTTCAAGGTATTTATTACCAGCGAGTTTAGTGTTGCTTACTTTGAGTATTGATTTTAAGGCATTGAGTCGCTTGGGTTCTAAGGCATTGATTATGTTTTTTACGGCTACAATAGGTATTATCATAGGTGGACCCATTGCTTTTTGGATTGTTTCTATGATTTCACCTGAGACTACCTCAGGCGATACTTGGAGAGGGCTTACCACGGTAGCAGGCAGTTGGATAGGAGGCGGTGCCAATCAAGCAGCCATGAAAGAAGTTTTTAAAGTGAATGATAAGATTTTTTCGTCTATGATAGCTGTAGATGTGATTACAGCCAATATTTGGATGGCTTTTTTACTCTATGGAGCAGGTATTTCTGAAAAGATAGACAAATGGCTGGGTGCAGATAACTCTGCCATTAAAGAGTTACAAAAGAAAGTAGAAGATTATCAATCAAGTATCATTAAAGTGCCTACGCTTACTGATTTAATGAGTATAGTAGGAGTTGCCTTTGTGGTAGTAGGTATTTCACACTTTTTGGCTGACCTAATTGCTCCTGCCATTGAGAATAATGCTCCATATCTTGCCAAATTTAGCCTTACTTCTAGTTTTTTTTGGATTGTAGTCATTGCTACTACCTTGGGTTTATTGCTTTCTATCAGCCGCTACCGTAACTTAGAAGGAGCGGGTGCTTCTAAGGTAGGTAGTTTATTTTTGTATGTTTTAGTAGCTACTATTGGTCTTCAGATGGATATTACGGCTATTTTTAAAACACCTTTGCTATTTTTGATTGGGATTATCTGGATGCTCGTCCATATTACCTTGCTTTTATTGGTAGCCAAGCTGATTCGTGCACCTTTCTTTTTTGTGGCGATAGGCAGCCAAGCCAATGTAGGGGGAGCCGCCTCTGCTCCTATTGTAGCTTCTGCTTTTCATCCTTCGCTGGCTCCTGTGGGGGTTTTATTGGCAGTCTTAGGCTATGCAATCGGGACGTATGGTGCTTGGCTTTGCGGAATTATCTTAGAGATAATAGCTACTTGAGGTTTTGATGAGATAAAACAAAAAAATATCCCTTCCGAAAATTCAAAAGGGATATCCTGTAAAGACACACAAAAATACGTTTCAGCTACAATAATAAACTATTTATCTAAATAAAACAACTGTTGGTCTAAAATATATTCTTTTTAGCTATATTATTCTTGAAAAAAGCTAATTTAGATTGAGTATAAAAAACGTTACCTTTTTTAGGCTCTTTTTAGCAGCTTTTGAATGTTTTTTAAAAAATCTTATTACCGAGTACTTTCCTAAAGAATTTTAACTTTTTGAACTTGCAAGGTGTTATAAATCAAACTCAATATAAAAACTCAATACTCATGAAAGCAATTTGGAATGATCAAGTAGTTGCAGAAAGCAATGAAACTATAGTAGTAGAAGGAAATCATTATTTTCCTGCATCTAGTATTCAAAAAGATTTTTTTAAAGATAGCTCTACTCAGACTACCTGTCCGTGGAAAGGAAAAGCTTCTTATTATAGCCTAGAGGTAGATGGTAAAATCAATGCGGATGCAGCTTGGTGTTATCCTTCTCCAAAAGAGGCTGCTAAAAATATAGAAAACTATATTGCCTTTTGGAAGGGTGTGAAGGTAGAAGACTAATAACTCATGAAAAACAATCAAAGTGAAGTAAAAAATGCTTCTAAAATTGTTCAAGACTTGCTTTGGGCTGTAAAGACAAAGCAAGTTTACATTTCTTTTAAAAATGAACTAGCTTCTCTTTCTCCCCAAAAACTAGCAGAAGAACTACAAGAGGATGCCCAAAAAATAGCTTTTTGGATTAATTTATACAATGCCTACATTCAGATTATTCTGTTAGAACAGCCCTCATTGGCTAAAAATAAGAAAGTGCTTTTTAGCTATCCTCAGTTTATCATTGCTGGGCAACGGCTTAGTTTTGATGAGGTAGAGCATGGCATTTTGCGTAGGTCTAAGATAAAATATGGTTTTGGTTATCTTTCTAACCGCTGGGTAAGTGATTTTGAGAAAAAACACAGGGTCAGTAAAGTAGATGCACGCTTGCACTTTGCACTCAATTGTGGTGCTGAAAGTTGCCCTCCAATTGCTTTTTATGATGCCGCTAAACTTGACCAACAGCTAGACTTTGCTTCACACGGCTATCTAGAGCAGAATACTGAGTATGATGCTACCAAAAATAAAGTCAAAATCACCAAATTGATGCTTTGGTTTAGGGGAGATTTTAAAAATCGTAAAGGCATTCTTGATCTTCTAAAAAAATACCAGATTATCCCACAAAATGCCAAACCTCGCTTTGAATACCAACCCTATAAATGGGATTTGAAGTTAGATTATTTTGAGTAATTTGAAGCGACCTCAATTCTTACTCATCCCTCCTCACTAATCCATCTGAATTACTCTCAGCTCAAAACGTCTGTTTTTGGCTCGCCCTGCTTCACTGTCATTATTGGCTATAGGAATGGTATCTCCATAACCTTTAGTGATAAGTTGGTTCTCAGAAATACCCTGTTGCACCAAAAAAACTTTCACTGAATTTGCTCTTTTTTCAGAAAGTGAAATATTCCCTTCTTGTGTTCCTATATTATCTGTATGTGTTGCTATTTCAAGCCTGATAGAAGGATAATTTTTAATCAGGGGAAGCACTCTTAGAAGTTCG
The DNA here is from genome assembly GCA_038248005.1 of Cytophagales bacterium. Classification (GTDB taxonomy): domain Bacteria; phylum Bacteroidota; class Bacteroidia; order Cytophagales; family Microscillaceae; genus JAABSX01. The sequence goes on from JBBRUH010000013.1 coordinate 19,434, forward strand.
GCTTTGGCATTTTGGTTCAGTTGTTCGGAATTATAGGCGAAGTTTACATTGTATAACCTTATCTGAGTATTAGACTTTAACTCATTGACTACTTGCACTTTAAGGTGATTTTCTTCTCCTCTTTTAGGAATCACTGTCTGCGTACTATAAAAAAAATATCCCTCATTATTCTTCACTTCCATTTCATATTCATCTTCCTCCCTTACTTTAATGCGGTAATGCCCAGGGTCATCATACTCAGGGGAAAGAAGAATGCTTTCGGGTCTACTGCGATTGTGCATAAGCCCTCCTAATGGCAGTAATTCATCCGTATTGAGGTCAAGAATTGTAATCTCAAAAGGAATTTTATCAGGTACTAAACCTACTTCAAGATACATCTGATAACTCCGAATAGTGCTTAAATCTATCCGAAATGTCGTATCTATGTACTTATCAGCTTTGATTTTTAAGTCGTAAGAGTTGTGAATATTCAAGCAAAATTTAGCATTGCTTTGCTGGCTTTGTTTAAGAGAATCTATACTTTGAGGCGTATCAGCAAAATAAATTTGCCAATCTGCCTTAACGGCTTGCTCCTTTATCTCTGCATCTACAATGCTTAGATAGACCTCTATTTGATTTAGGCCTAGATTTTTGTAGGTAGGGCTTTCAGAAGTAATGACTTCTTGTGCTTCTGCATTTACAAACCAAAACAAGAGGAAAAAGAAATAATATTTTTTATAAATATAGAGCATTTCGTTGTTGGGTCATTAAGTTATAGAGTCATTGGGTCATTGGTCATTGGTCATTGGTCATTGGTCATTAGGTCGTTAGCTAGTGGGATGTTGTCATTAGGTTATAGAGTCATTAGTCATTGAGTTATTTTAAAACTTTTCCAATTCTCAATTCTCACTCCTCACCCCTTCATCAAATCAAGCCTTCACCCCCTCATTCCTAGGGTCGAATACCAATTACGAGTACATCATCAGTTTGGTTTTCGTCTTGCTTCCATTCCATAAACTCTTTTTCTAAGATTTTCTCTTGCTCTTTGAGAGGTTTATCAGAAAGGCTTAGCAGCAAATCACGAAATCTATTTTTGAGGTATTTACTATCTTGCTCTCCTCCAAATTGATCTTGAAAACCATCTGTAAACAGATAAAATGTTTCATCTCCTTCTAGTGCAAAAGTATGGTTCTCAAACTCATGCTGTTCTTGTGATTTATCACTTCCTATGAGATAAGTGCCTCCTTTGATGAGGTTAATCTGTTTGTCTTTTACATAATAGAGATAACTGTGTGAACCAGCAATAGAAACTTCTTTTTTAGTTTTATCAAAAGATATAATCATCAAATCCATCCCATATTTACTCGTTTGCTGTTCCTCACTTTTTTGTAGAGCGATGTGAAGTTCTTGGTCTAGCAAAGCCAAAATTTTGGCAGGGTCAGATACTTGTTTTTCTTTGACGATGAGGTTTAAGATGTTATTACCCAAGATAGTCATAAATGCTCCTGGCACACCATGCCCAGTACAGTCTATCACCGCAAGGATTTTTTCTTTCTCGGTTTCGTGTAGCCAATAAAAATCTCCACTTACGATGTCTCTTGGCTTTAGAAACACAAAATTTTCGTGAAATACCTCTTCTAACTTTATAGAGTTTCCCAGAAAAGCTTGCTGTATTCTCTGGGCATAGACGAGAGAATCTCTGATTTGATTGTATGCCAATGATAAGTCCTCACTTTTTTGCTCCAAATCTTGGTTTTGTATCAAAATTTTAGCCTGCTGTCTTTCTATTTCTTCTTTCTGCCTGTTAATCTTATCTATTTTGTAAGCAAGTTCAGATCTTTGTTTGCTGACTCTTTTATTGATGATATAAAAAATATAAATCAACAATGCCAAGCCAGTGATAACGGCTGAAAGGCTGATAATCGTGATTCTATTACGCTCGATGCGGTATTCTTGCTCAAACAAAATACTTTTTACTTCTTCTAGTGCCTGTCTAAGTTCTTGCTGACTGGTCTTAAATACTTCACTATACTGATTCAGATAATCTTCCAGAGCCAATACATACTTCTTCAGACTATCTCTTTCTTCAGGTTTAATTTCCTTGCTTTCTTTGAGTTTTTTGAGCAGTCCGTTGATTCCTTTCTTAACCTCTTGGTTGCTATTAATAAGAAGATTTTTTTCAGCCTTTATTTTTTCTGCTAGGTCTAGAAGCTCTATTTCATAGCCTTTTAAAGTAAAATTATTTCTGTTTTCAGCTATTTTTTGGCTAATGATTCGACGTGTTTTTTGAAGACTGTCTAAGGTTCTGATATTTGCTAAGGTAGAATTTACAGTATCTTTATCCTCTTGATTTTTTTCGGAGATGCTGTCTAATTGCTGAGCGTTAGCATTTTGAGATTGTGGTTTTTTATTATTTTTAAAATACTCAGATAATTCTGATTTGGGAGCAGTGTAAGGAGTAATTAGGCTTTGTTTCTCTTTTTTATTTTCTAAGACTAGATTGAGTTGATTTTGCTGAGGTACTAGAACAATAACTTCTATTTGCTGAGGAGAGTTAGCAGGCACATTGAGTGTAAAGTTTCCTTTCATATCACTCATCCCAAAGGTTTGTGGATTAGATTTTAAAAGTACCTTTGCACCAGATATAGGGTTAGTTTTATCTTGATAAAAAACTTGTGCATTGACCACTTCTATTTCTTGGGATATTCCTTTCCCTTGCCCTAGAATGAGTAATAAGCTTACTATCATTAAAAATTTAATCATTTTAATTGTTTGTGTGTGAAAGCGAAACCAATTTTGTTTTTTTTTCTTAGAGGTGTCTTTCTGAGAAAAGTTTAAAAATAATTTTGTTTTATTTTAAAACAAATTTACGATAAATTCATCAATAAAAATATTGGATACTAAGGAAAAGTATTTTAAGCTTACTATCCTGCTTGATATAGTCCATTTTGATTAGTTTATTTTATCTCAAAGGGGATTCATTTTTTGGAGGTACAAGGCTAGTAATCTCAAAACAAGATATAAACAATTAGAATTATAGTCTAATTTGATGAATAAAACCCAATTTAAAAAAATTATTATTTTGAATTACTTATCTTTGACACAGTGTTTTTATATTTTATATGTAAAATCAGACTGAAAAACAGATTTATAGCTCCTACAGTAAAATTATGTGGAAAAGAATATTTAGAAGGAAATATATCCTGCGTGGATTACTCATACTTTTTGTATTGCTCATAGGTTTGATTGCCGCAACGCCTTATTTGCTCTATCGCAATCAGCAGTTGGTCAGTGATATGGTGCTATCTAGGCTCAATAAAGCCATGATAGGGCATACTACACTCGGAGGGGTGCATATCTCGCCTTTCAAAAACTTCCCTTACATCTCCATTGACCTCGAAAATCTTAAGTTTTATGACACTGAAGACGAATCACATCCTCCTATCTATGAGTTTGAAGATGTCTATTTAGGTTTTGATATATGGGATATTTTCAAAGGAGAATATACCGTCAAAAAAGTACGCCTCAGCAAAGGAAAATTACATATCATTAGGTACAAAGATGGCACTATCAATCTACTGCTCGCCAAAAGCATGAAAGAACAAGCAGAAGACGAAGAAGCCGATGGAGACCCTTTGCACTTAGATTTACAAGAAATCATCCTTGATGAAGTAAGTTTAGAAAAAGAAGATGAAATCACTAAACAACACATCCTAATTCACTTTACTAAGGTAAGTTCGGGTTTTAAATACATTGATGCTTTTATAGATAATCACTTAGAAGCTAATTTTGAAATTAGAGACATGAAAGTGCCTGGCTTAGGGTTTTTTAAGAAAAAACACTTTCATATTTCTTCTGATTTACATTATAATATGCAAAAGAATTTTCTAGAAATCAGACCAAGTAAGTTTGAAATGGAAGGTGGACTTTTTGAAGCAGAGGGAAGTGTAGATTTGGCGAAAAATGCCTATTTAGATATAAAAGTAAAGGGAAGAAAACCTGACTTTAAGTTAATTACTTCTTTTGCCCCTGATTATGTGTATGAACGCTTGCAAAGCTATAAAAATGAAGGGGATGTTTATTTTACAGGTAAAATAGTAGGTGCTACTATTGATGATAACCCTAAGATAGACTTTAAGTTTGGCTGCAAAAATGCCAATTTTATCAATCCTAATTCTAGTAAATCGCTCAAAGACCTCAACTTCACAGGCTATTTTACCAATGGCAAAAAACGCAATCTCAGCACCTCTGAGCTTTTCTTACAAAACCTCAGTGGCAAACCAGAAGAAAGTGTATTTAAGGGGAGTTTTCATATCAAAAACTTTGTCAATCCTTATATTTCAGTGGATTTACACTCCAATCTAGAGCTAGAATCTCTGTATGAACTCTTTGAAGTAGAAGCACTCAAAGGGCTTTCAGGTAAAATGATGATTGATATGACCATTGATGAGTTGCTAGATTACAATGATGTAGCAGGTACTCTGGGCAAACTCAAAGATGGAAGTGATAGTAAGATAATCCTCAAAGATGTAAACTATAAACTTATAGGTTATCCGCATACCATCAAAGATATCAATGCCGAATTAGATTTTGTGGCTGGAGAATTATTGATAAAATATTTTAATGCAAAAATCAAAAAATCTGATTTTTCTCTCAAAGGGGGTATCACTAATTTATCTGCTTTTTTGCATGGCGAAGATGCCAACATCACTGCAAAACTTACTGGAAAAGCAAAAAAAATAGACCTTGCAGAATTGCTCAGTTTTGACCCTAAACTTGTCAAAAACTACAATGATGCCATTACGGATTTACGCTTTAACTTTCATTTTGATACCAATAGCAAATACCTGAAAAGGGCTGACGGAATCCCCGAAGGGGAGTTTTTTATTGATGAGCTATTCTTTAAACTCAAAAATTACAAACACGATTTCCACGATTTTTATGCGGATATATTGATTGATAAAGAGGATATTAACATCAAAAAATTCTCTGGAGTAATAGATAAAAGCGACCTCAACTTACTAGGACATCTCAAAAACTACCATGCACTTTTGCCAAAACACGAGGCAAAACCCGTAGAGCTTTACTTTGATTTTACATCTAAATACCTCAACTTTGATGATTTACTCACTTATAACAAGGTAAACTATCTCCCCGAAGAATACAAACACGAAACCTTAGAAGATTTGGAGATAGAAAGCACTTTGAGAGCCAATAGCAAAGATATACTTAAAGGCGATTGGCTGCGACAGACTGATATTAACCTGACTGATGTGCATTGCAAATTCCGACAGCATCCCCTCAAATTAAGAGAAATCCACGGTGATTTTCAGCTACGCAATGGGCAATTAAATATTAATAATTTTGTGGGCAAACTGGGGCAATCTGATTTCAAGATAAATGGCACATTGAGCAATTATTTTGGTGAAAAAGGCGAACAAAAAATAGAGAAAATTACGCTTGTGGCAAACACGCTCAACTTTGATGAAATCTTCACTTATGACCTTGAGGCAAGTAATAATACTGACACAAAGCCAAAACCCAACAAACCTATAGACCATGATGCAGGGTTTAATCTCTTTGAAATTCCATTCCCTGAGATGGAGCTACTGACCGAGATAGGTAATATCAAGTACAGAAATACTTTTTTACAGAACTTTAAAGGGAAATTTAGAACCAAAACCAATCACTATTTTTATATAGATAACCTTGATTTTGATGCAGCAGGCGGACATACAAATATCAATGGCTATTTTAATGGCTCTGACCCCACGCATATTTATTTCTCGAGTACTATTGACACCAAAGATACGGACATAGACAAGATTTTTTATAAATTTGATAATTTTGGTCAAGATTACCTCCTCAAAGACAACATACACGGAAGGCTTACTGCCAAAGTAACTTCTAAAGTGCGTCTGCACACTGATTTAGTGGTCAATCTCAAAGAAACGGAAGCACATATAGATGCGACCATCAAAGATGGAAGTTTGGTAAACTTTGCACCTTTTGAGATGATGTCAAGCTATGTGGGAGATAAAGACCTCAATAATGTACAATTTGCCGAAATCAGCAATACTTTCGATGTGAAAGACGGCACGATTAGCATTCCCCGAATGGAGATTGCCACTACTCTGGGCTATTTCTTTATCTCAGGCAAAAAAACCTTTGATTTACAGATGGACTATATCATAGAAGTACCCTTCAAGCTTGTCAAGCAAGCTACTTGGAATATGATTTTTAAGAAAAAGAAAAACAAGGACAAAGAAGAGCAAGAAGTAGAAGAAGAAATCATACGTGCTAGAGAAGATGGGCGAGAAGTTTTCGTTAAAATCAACATCACTGGCACTCCCTCCGACTATGAAATACGCCTAGGAAAAGGAAAGAAAAACCGTAAGAAAAATGGAATTTAGAGATGGAGTAACTCAGCTAGTCAGCTAGTCGGGATTTGAAATCCCGACTGAAAGAGTAAAAGATTTGTAATCTTTACCATCAGCTAGTCGGGATTTGAAATCCCGATTGAAAGAGTGAAAGATTTGTAATCTTTACCATCAGCTAGTCGGGATTTGAAATCCCGATTGAAAGAGTAAAAGATTTGTAATCTTTACCATCAGCTAGTCGGGATTTGAAATCCCGATTGAAAGAGTAAAAGATTTGTAATCTTTACCATCAGCTAGTCGGGATTTGAAATCCCGATTGAAAGAGTGAAAGATTTGTAATCTTTACCATCAGCTAGTC
>JBBRUH010000014.1:0-25900 GCA_038248005.1 Cytophagales bacterium
ATTCATTGTATTTCACCAAGCCTATTTCCAAATTTGCGTATTTGGGTGGACGTTTTGCTGGTTCATTTTTAGTCTTATTATTTTCCCTTTTAGGCATTGTGTTAGGCTTTATGGCTGCTTTGCTTTTACCCAATGTTTTACATGAAAAGATGGGAGATTTTCATTTTTATCATTATCTACATCCTTTTTTCGTTTCGGTTATTCCTTTTGCCTTCTTTAGTAGTGCTGTTTTTTTTGCTACAGTATCCCTTAGTCGCAATCAGTTATTCATTTACTTAAACGCAATTATAATGCTTGTGCTTCTGACCGTCTCAGGAACTTTAATAGAGCAAGTAGATAATAAGTTTTTGGGAAGTTTGCTAGACCCTACAGGTGGAGTAGCATTGCAAACGACCACAGAGTTTTGGACCATTGTAGAAAAAAACACACTTCTAGTGCCTCTCTCCAATGCCATTATTCTAAATCTATTGATTTGGCAAGGCATAGCTGTTGCTATTTTAGCATTTACTTATTATCGTTTTTCTTTTTCATACACCAGTGATAGCAGTGTACGCATTCGCCGCAAACCCGAATCTACTACTAAACTTTTAGGAGATGTAGTAAGTACAGAAAAAATACACCTTCCTAAGGTGAATACCATTTTCAATACCTCTAAAAATTGGAATTTACTCATTAAGCTCACTCAAAAAGAGTTTAAAGGGGTAGTTACAAATATCATTTTTATTGCGATTGTTACTGTTGGCATTTTATTATTGATACTTACTTCTTTGGTAGGTGGGCAGATATTTGAAACTCCTACATTACCCGTTACTTATAGGGTCTTAGATACCGTATCAGGTGCATTTGGCTTATTTTTGATTATTATCATCGTATTTTATTCAGGTGAAGTAGTCTGGAAGGAGCGTTCAAGCAATGTCAATCTCATGTTCGATGCACTTCCTTTGCCTAATTGGGTTACATTTGGCTCTAAATTATTGGCATTGTTTGGCGTGATTTATTTCTTAACCACAGTCATGTTTGTGAGTGGTCTTATGATTCAGACCTTTCAGGGATATTTTAATTATGAACTAGGTTTGTATATAAGCACACTTTATTTTTATAGAGCCTTGCCTTTGCTTACTTTCTGTTCTCTTGCTTTTTTTGTGCAAGTGATGGTGAATAATAAGTACCTAGGGTTTTTTGTAGTCATCTTATTTTTCTTTTTTAGCAATACCTTCTTACCACTTTTAGGAGTAGAAGATAATCTTTTTCAGTTTAACTCAAGTCCAGGGCTTTTCTATTCAGATATGAATGGATATGGAAGCTATGTTTATGGCTATATGAGTTTTAAAGCCTATTGGGGTTTCTTGGCGATGATTCTATTGGTCATATCTAATATTTTCTGGGTGAGAGGCTCAGACAATGCTTGGAAAAGTCGCCAGAGAAATGCAGGTCAAAATTTTGATTTAACCCAGAAATTACTTTTAGGAATAGGCATATTAGGCTTCTTAGGCATGGGAGGTTTTATTTACTATAATACCCACGTCTTAAATACTTTTCAGGCAAGCAAAGAGTCTATCAAGCAAGTTGCTGACTTTGAAAAACTATATAAAAAATACGAAAAACTGCCACAGCCAAAAATCACTGCCGTCAAACTAGACGTAGATTTATACCCCTCAGAGCAAGCCATGCATGCCGAGGGAGTCTATACTTTAGAAAACAAAACAAAGAAAGAGATTAAAGAAATCCATCTCATGATGCTGGCAAAGGCAAATGATATAGACTTCAAATTCTCAGTAGCAGCCAAGCAGAAAAAGTTTGATAAGAAATATGATTATTATATCTACACCCTAGACAAACCCCTCAAGCCCAAGCAGAGTATTAAATTGACCTTTGATGCTAAGTTTGCTTCAGAAGGTTTTAACAATGCAGGAGTCAATACAAGCATCGTAGAAAATGGCACATTCTTCAATAATTTTAGTTATTTCCCATTGATTGGCTATCAGAGTTTGGCAGAGTTGAGCCAAAATGATATTCGTAAGAAATATAATTTACCTCCTCGTGAGCGTATTCCTGCTATCAATGATGAAAAAGGAAAGCAAAGAAACTTTATTACAGGAGATGCTGATTTTATTGATTTCGAGGCGACTATAAGTACCGAAGATGACCAAATCGCTATTGCCCCAGGCTATCTCCAAAAAGAATGGAAAAAAGACGGTAGAAAGTACTATCAATACAAAATGGACTCTCCCATTATGAATTTTTATAGTATTCTTTCGGGGAGATTCAAAGTCAAAAAAGATACTTGGAAATCACCAGAGGGCAAAGAAGTGAGCTTAGAAATTTACTATCATCCAAGCCATAACCGCAACCTAGACCGAATGATGAAAGGTATGAAACAAGCCCTCAGCTATTACAGTAAAAGCTTCGGACCTTACCAACATAGACAGGCTCGAATCATAGAGTTTCCGAGATATGCTACTTTTGCACAGTCATTTCCCAATACAATTCCTTTCTCAGAAGGCATTGGCTTTATAGCCGATATAGATGATAAAAGTGATATAGATTATGTGTTCTATGTAACTGCACACGAGATAGCTCACCAATGGTGGGCTCACCAAGTAGTGCCAGCCAATACACAAGGCTCAAGCACCATCTCAGAAAGTATGTCGCAGTATGGTGCATTGATGGTCATGGAAAAAGAACTCGGAGCAGATAAGATGAAGAAATTCCTTAGAATAGAACTTAACAATTATCTGCGTGGACGAAGTGGAGAGATTAAAGAAGAAAGTCCACTTTTGCTTACCGAAAATCAGCAATATATACACTATAACAAAGGCTCTGTAATCATGTATGCCCTCAAAGATTATGTAGGCGAGGAGCGTCTTAATAATGCCATCAAAAAATATGTGCAGAAAGTGAAGTTTACAGGCCCTCCTTATACCACGATGCTAGACCTATTAGCAGCGTTCAGAGAGGCTACGCCTGATTCTTTGCAATACATTATCAAAGATATGTTTGAGACTATCACGCTTTATGACAATCAAGTCAAGGAAGTAACTTATAAGAAAAAAGGAGATAAATACCTTGTAACCATTGAGTTTTCGGCTAAAAAATACCGTGCAGATGGCTATGGTAAAGAAACTGAAATTCCTATGAGTGATTACATAGACGTAGGAATCTTTGGGAAAGAAAAGAAAGATGGAAAATCTGTAGATAAAACACTCTATCTTCAAAAGCACAAAATATCTGACAAAGACACAAAGATACAAATCACAGTAGATGGAAAACCCGAAGAGGCAGGCATAGACCCTTACAATAAACTCATAGACAGAAAACCTGATGACAATCTCAAAAAGGCTTCTGAAAAGAAATAATATCTACTTTGTGATGGCTTGACTTTCTCCACAATCCATAGATTTCACCTATGAGTTGTGGAGAAATTTTTGATTTATAACTCATCACTTATTCTAACACATAAACTATCATTGACGCAATGCTCCAAAAAACACGTGGTATAGTGATTCATTACCTGAAATTTAGAGAAAGCTCTATCATTGCGAAGATTTATACCGAAGAACTTGGCATACAAAGCTACATCGTCAATAGTGTGCGTTCTCGAAAGTCTAAGCATAATAAAATCGCTTTTTTTCAGCCACTAACACTCTTAGATTTGGTAGTCTATCACAGGCGAGAACGTGAACAACTCAACCGCATCTCAGAGATAAAGTGTGCTTACCCCTTTCAGAGTATCCCTTTTGATGTCAAGAAATCAGGCATTGCGATGTTTTTGGCGGAGATTATGCAAAAAGCACTTAGAGAAGAAAGTGAAAATACGGATTTATTTACTTTTATCTGGGAAAGTATCATATATCTTGACCAAAGCCCGACAGCTTATGAAAATTTACATCTGTATTTTTTGATTAATCTAAGTACTTACTTGGGTTTTGCTCCTGAAACAGGAAAAGAAGTTTTTTTACAGATAGAAGAACACAAGAATCTTTTATTAGATGCGAGCGTCCGCAAACAATTTGAAGAAGGAATGGAGATGCTCATTCATTTGCCTCGTGAAGAACTAAGCAAAATACCTACAAATCTACGCGCTGGATTGATTGATTACCTGCTCGATTTTTATAGACTTCACGTGGCTAATTTTGAGAATATTAAATCTTTGGGTGTATTGAGAGAAATTAACAGAGGTTCATAAAAAAGCCTTCTTTCTGAGCAGAAAGAAGGCTTTATAAATTTATATAAGAAGATGATTAAAATTAGTTTGTGCTTTAATATTGTTGTAAAACCTAATTATCAGAGCCTTACTAATGCAATTCATCACTCATCACTTATTACAACTCTGTTATTGTTTCTCTGCGTTTAAGATTTCTTTGTGTTTTCCTATCTGATGACGCACCAAGAATTGATTATAGACAATTTCATACGCTTCATTTTCAGGGTCAAGTTTAACCAAATCCTGATACGATTTGAGAGCATCTAGTAAAAAACCTTGTTGCTCATAAAAAGTAGCTTCATCGAGTTTTTTAATGTCTTCAGGATTATCTGAATTGGCTTGTTCTTCTTTAAATGCCTTGTAAGCAGCTTCAAATTTAGCTTTTTTCCCGCCTTCTAAGAAGTTAAAGCCATAAGAGAAAGCATATTCATTGTTACTAGAATACGGAGTAATATCTTCTCTCTCTTTGGAAAGAATCACTATTTTGAGCATGTCAGCACCTACAAATTTAGGATTATCAATGCTTAATGTATAAGAAGTATCAGGAATACTTACCTCTAGCAAAGTTTCATCAAAATGATTCATGACAACCAATATGTAGTTTTTAGTATTTGCAAGGTGATGCCAAGTGAGTAAATATGAGTTGTCTTTTAGCACAAAACTTCCTTCTTTTCCACTAGAAAGCATCGTTACTAACTCTGACTCAAAAGTAGCTCGTTCTACTGATCCAGTTACATTTTGATATTTGTGTGGGTATTTTGCCATATTAGCATCTTCCCCTTTGGTAAGCTCACCTACTACATAACTTGCATATTTTTGAGTAGCCGTTTTGGTACTTGCTTTTAATTTAGCGGCAAGATCACTTACAGAATAATTACCAGCTTTAGCTATTTGTACAGTGCCTCCAGTGCTGTGCATAAGACTGAGGTAGCTTTTGGCAGGAATGGAGATTTGATCAATAGCTTGTAGTTTACTCCCTACGTACAAATCTTTGCCTTTTACATTAGGGTAAGAAGTCTTAGAAGCTCCACTGCTTGCCATTACTTTAAAGACAAAATCTTGTGCATTCAGATTACCACTCAAAAAGATAATTGCGATGAAGAGTGACACAAAAAGATATTTATTTTTCATAGTTTAATTTATTATTATTTCTTATTACGTACTTTTTTTGGATTTGTTAAATAATTTTAGTATAAGTCCAAAGTAGATTTCTACGAAAATACCTATCACTAAAACGATGACAATCGCAAAATTGATATTAATTTTTAGATTATACCATATAAAAGCATAGAAGCCAATAGCTACTATAAACAGAGAAAAAGCAAACTGAAACACAATCGTGATGGCATCATACCAATAGCCTACTTTTCTGAAAAAGAAAGAAAAAAGTGCAGTACTTAAAAAGGTAATCAAGACGATAATACTATACTCTGCCCATGGATTTACTTTGTCTATAAAATTACTATCCAAAATCATGGAAACAATATTGGCATGAATCACTACCCCATACATATCAGGGGTTCTTTTATCTACATAATTTTCATTCATGGGTGTATAAAGCTTGTCATCAAAAGATATTTGACCTAGCTGTTTACCCATATATCCCAAAATTACAATTTTATTTTTGAATACTTCTTTTCCTACAAATCTGCCTTCAAATACCTCTGAAAAATCAAGAGCAGTAAATACAGTTCCTTGTTTGTCGCCAATCTCTCCTAAATTTTTATGTTCTACATTGATATTTCCTCTGTAGTTGATATATTCATTTTCAAGGTTACGATCAATAAATTTCTTAGCGGCTTGTGCGTCATAGAGTTGAGCTATTTTAAGTCCAAAACTATACTGAATGCCTTTGTCTTTAACAGTAGCTTGAGGAATAAAAGAGCGACAAGTATAGAAACCTGTCTGATTGCCAAGACCTTCTGTAGTAAGATTGGCAAAGCCACCTTGAGCATATTGAGTAAACATTTTATTAGAGGTTTCTAAGGAATCAAATTGATTTGTTTTTTCATTGTATTGTGCCAATCCTGTTACAAAAACTACACTTTTCATCTTAGAAAGCACATCCATCATCATACTATCTACAGCAGGGTCAAGTGGATTTCTAAAGAAAGCATCTACTGCAACTACCTTGGGTTTGTATTTTCGGATAGTATCTAGCATCACGGCTATATCCTCTCGCCCAAGTTCACCAATATTGACCACAGTAATGCGATCATCTGCTTTGGGGTCAGGGCGTAGCTTGGAAAACACGATATCTGTCATATCAAAATCTTTGGTAGCATCTGCTATGGGGTTAAAGATTTCCGTGTTTTTGAAAAATGGAATCTGACCTATTCCCCACAAAGAAACCAAGACTAAAATGGTCAGGATAATATCATGAATTAGATTTTTAAGCATAAGTAGGTATGTTTAATGTCAAGTAAGTTATAAGTTATAAATGATGAGTGATGAGTTATCTTAGTAAAGTTCTAATAATCAGTTTTTTATGGAAATATCAAAATGCAAACTAATTTTGTTCATATACTTAATGGTACTGTATTTCAGTTTCAAATAATCGTATTTTATTCTAGAATAAGTCTTTTTTTAAAGGTAAGTAGCGCTTTCAAAATAAAGTGTTCATTTAGTTTAAGTAAAACACTCATTATCAAATTATTACAAACTCATAACTCTTAATTTATAACTCATCTCGCACTAAGAGTGCTTTTTAATTAAATTCTTTATCTTTAAAACTTAGAATAAGCAAAAAAGGTACTAAACAAATAAAGAATATGCGTTCTCACCCTACTCGGTCTAAATCTAAGCTCAGTACGGCACAATACGTAGAAGGTATTTTGGCACATAACAAGACGATTTTTAGTCGTGCCATTACACTGATAGAAAGTAATCTTCCTGAGCATCGTACCCAAGCAGAAGATGTTTTAGAGCAAATCTTACCTTACTCAGGCAAATCCATTCGCTTAGGTATTACAGGTGTGCCCGGGGTAGGTAAAAGTACTTTTATAGAAGCTTTGGGTAAACTTGTAACGGCAGAAAATAAAAAATTAGCAGTACTAGCGATTGACCCAAGTAGCCCTCGTAGTAGAGGAAGCATCATGGGTGATAAGACCCGTATGGAAGAGCTTGCCATTGACCCTTTGGCTTTTATTCGCCCTTCCCCTGCCAGAAACTCACTAGGTGGAGTAGCTCACAAAACCCGTGAAACGATGCTTCTTTGTGAGGCAGCAGGGTATGAGGTGATTTTTGTAGAAACCGTAGGAGTAGGGCAATCTGAGACACTGGTGAAGGGAATGGTAGATTTCTTCTTATTGCTCATGCTTGCTGGGGCAGGAGATGAGCTACAGGGTATCAAAAAAGGAATTATGGAAATGGCAGATGCGATTGCTATCAACAAAGCTGATGGTGATAATCTGCACGCAGTACGCATTGCCAAGAGTGAGTACGAAGGAGCTTTGCATCTTTTTCCTGCTTCTGAAAGTGGTTGGCATACAGAAGTATTGACCTGTTCGGCACTTCACAAAACAGGTATTGAAGAAATATGGGAACTCATCAAAAAATACCACAAACAGACGAGCGCTTCTGGTTTCTTGCATGAAAATAGACAAAGACAGCATCTTGAATGGATGCACCAAACGATTAGACATCATTTAGAAAATTATTTTTATGAAAATAAAAAAATACAAGAAATACTCTCAGAAATAGAAGGAAAAGTAAAAAAAGGTAGTGTGCCACCCATACAAGCCGCCTATCAGTTGCTTAGATTGTATCAAGAAAATATTGAAAAAACATTGTAATTTGTGTACTTTTGGAGCATTAAGCAGAAATAAAGTAAACTTTAATTAACCGTAAATTCTAATAAAATGAGTATTCTTAGAAACCTGATAGACTCTATCCTAGCTACGACCTCTAACGAAGCTTTCGAGATGGTGAAAATGCGAGAATTAGAGACACAAGTCATAGATGCAATCAAAGATGCAACTAAGGATGGTACCATCACCGCTAAAGAAATGGCAGACATTAGTTCATTAGTACAGAAACTAAGCATAAGTTCAGAGGAATTTAATCATGTACGTCTCGGAGTCTTAGAAAATCTTGTTGATAGTATCTTAGCTGATGGAAAGGTACTAGAAAATGAAATGGAATTGCTCAAAGAGGTAGAAGATAGCATCAATGTATCAGAGCATGAACCCGAAGAGCTAAAAGCAAAAATTGAAAAAGTAAAACAGCTTGCTGGAAAAGCGTAAGGATTGAATTTTTATCCGTGGTTCGTGTCTTCACAAACTTTATCCGTGGTTCGTGTCTTCACAGACCACCCTGTTTTTCGGTTCGTGAAGACACGAACCGAGGTTTTGGGTGTTTTCTTAATGATTGAACTGTTATATGATTAAATTTTTATCCGTGGTTCGTGTCTTCACGAACCACCCTATTTGTAACCATATAACAGTTCATTTATAAAACTACTCTTCAATCTTATGATTACTAAACTGCTGACGTAAAGTTAGTTTACTAAATTTACCTGTGGCAGTCATTGGGAGTGCATCCACAAAAACCACATCATCAGGGAGTTGCCATTTGGCAAATTCTGAAGAAAGATAATCAATGATACTTTGTTTACTAGGCGTTTTACCTGCCTTAGGCACTACTATTAGTATAGGTCTTTCACTCCATTTTTCATCAGGAATTCCTATGGCAGCTGCCAAAGAAACATCGGGATGTCCCATAGCTTTGTTTTCCATATCTACAGAGCTAATCCACTCACCACCAGATTTTATCAAATCTTTGGCTCTGTCTATTATTTCCATATAACCAAACTCATCGATAGTAGCCATGTCACCTGTATCAAACCAACCCTCTTTATTGACGGCAGGTTCTTCGGCTTTAAAATAAGTATGCACTACCCAGTTGCCTTTTACAAGTAGATGCCCCACAATTTTACCATCACGAGTAAGCTCTTTACCATCTTCATCTGTTATTTTAATATCTACCCCGAATACAGGACGACCCTGCTTGATTCTGTAGCGGAATTGCTCTTCTTCACTCATGTTCTTAAGCTGTGGCACTGCACGGTTAATCGTGCCAAGTGGACTCATCTCAGTCATCCCCCAAGCATGAAGTAAATCAGCATCGTGCTTATTTTTAAATGCCTTGAGCATAGAGGGAGGAGCTGCAGACCCGCCCACTACCACATCACGGAGAGATGTCATTTTTCTATTATTATCATCAGCATATTCTAGCAAAGCAGTCCAGACTGTAGGAACGCCTGCAGCAAGACTTACCTCATAATTATCTACTAATTCAAAAATAGCTTCACCATCCATGCGTTTGCCAGGGAAAATTAAATTAGCTCCAATAATAGGTCCTAGATAAGAAATCCCCCAAGAGTTAGCGTGAAATAGTGGTACTACTACAAGCACAGTATCACTGCTAGTCATCCCAAATACATCTGCAAGCCCACAAGCATACGAGTGCAAGAGATTAGATTTGTGGGTGTAGAGTACGCCCTTAGGGTTTCCAGTAGTACCCGAAGTATAACACAGAGAAGAACCACTATTTTCATCAAACTCAGGCCAAGTAAACTCAGTACTTTCAGCAGTTAATAGCGTCTCATAACAATGCACATTAGGCAAAGAAGTTTTAGGCATAAAAGCCTCTTCAGTCAATACAATATATCCTTTCACATTCGGGAACAAAGTATGCATTCCTTCTATTAAAGGCCAAAACACATGATCAACCAAGATGTATTGGTCATCTGCATGGTTGATGATGTATTCTAGCTGATTGTGGGCTAGCCGAGGGTTAATGGTGTGGCAGATAGCTCCTTGCCCCGAAATAGCATACCAAGCTTCCAAATGTCGGTGTGTATTAAGCCCAATAGTGCCTATACAATCTCCATGTTTGACACCTAGTTTTTTGAGTACATTGGCAAATTGCCTGACTCTGAGCAAAATATCTTGATAGGTATGCTCTACAATTATGTCATCTTCTACTCTTCGAGTAATTACTTTTTGTTGTCCGTGGTATTTTCCTGCAAACTCAATACAACTTGCAAGGTTAAAGGGGGTATTTTGCATGCTTATGCTCATATCTGAATAAGGTTTAGAAAGTGATTAAAAATAAAGAAGAATAAATAATTGGCTTTTAACTCAGAAGTAATTATTAAAGCTTTTATTTACGCTTTAAATGTTTTTTAAAAATAATGTGAAAATTAATGAATAATCTTGAAATTATTTTACTTTTGGTAAAATAACCTGTATTTTTTGGATAAATTATTGGAACAAAAGATAATATTAGATAATTAGAATAATAGACTAAAATAAGTATGACTGGATTAGATATTTTTGGGATTGTAATCGCAATGGTTTTTGTGTATTTGCTACTGAGTTTGCTTGCTACCACACTCAATGAGTGGTTTATGATGATGCTTAATGCAAGGGGCGAAAGTCTTAGAGTAGCCATAGAGACAATGCTACGTGATGGCAAAGGCAAAGAAGAAGCATTGAATAAGTTGTTTTTTCAGAACCCGATGTTTAAAAAACTTATTATTGGAGAGAACTTGACACGAATGCCTAGTTATCTGAGCAATGCAATGTTTACCCAGATTATATTAGATACACTCACTGATGGTAAAAATTACCAGAGAAGCATTGAAGAAATCATCTTCAAAATAGAAGAACTTTTTCCAGACCCTGAGTCAGATACACGCAAGCTTTTGCTTTCTTTGGTTACTAACTCAGGGAGTAGCATTGACCAATTTAAAGAACATCTCGAAAGCTGGTACAAGGAAGTGATGGATCGAGCATCTGGTTGGTACCAACGCAAAATAAAGTATGTCTTGATTATGATTGGTTTAGGCATTAGCATTACTTTTAATGCAGATACATTTAGAATAGCAGGTGTATTATCACAAAATAAGGTGGTAACTCAAGCACTTGTAAATCAAGCTACTTTATTTGTCCAGAACCCTACTATACAGGTAAAAGATAGAAATAAAAGCATTCCTCAAGAAGACTCACTCTATCAGCAGAAAGTTCAAGACCTAAACCAAGAAATGGGGAAGTTAGTAGCTCAAGATGTGGCTGATTTGAGTACCTTTATAGGGATGGGCTGGACGAAAGAATCTTTTCAGATGTTTATAAGTACACCGTATCAGATCTTCAAAACAATATTTGGTTGGTTTATTACTGCCATAGCCATTAGTTTTGGGGCGCCTTTTTGGTTTGATTTGCTCAAAAACATAGTAAGTGTTCGTAGCTCCGTTCCTGCAGAAAAATAAATATAGAAACTTTTTATACATTAAATATTGGCTAAGACCTCCTCTTATTTTTTGCATCATATCCCTAATATCCTCACACTAGCCAATGTATTTTGTGGCTGTATAGGACTGAGTTTAATGTCTATCAAAGCACAAGCGTTGCTTATCTTGCTAGGGATGTTATTTGATTTTGCAGATGGGCTGGCAGCACGCTTGCTCAAAGCTCAAAGCGAGCTGGGCAAACAATTAGACTCACTGGCAGATATGATTACTTTTGGTGCATTGCCAGGGCTAATGCTTTACAGAATGATACAAGGACTCACTGTTGATTTCTCCCCTCTTTGGATGTATATTTCTTGGGCCTATACACTAGGTGCAGCTTGGAGATTAGCACGGTTTAATGCCTTTGATACTGAAAAAAGCTACTTTGTAGGTGTCCCTTCTCCGATGGCGGCCCTTGTAGTTGCTTCTTTGCCTTGGGCTATTCCCTTGGGTTTACAGAGTGAGTATATTTTTTTATTAATCATTTTTATCTCCATCAGCCTAGGAATGCTAATGGTAGCCAGTATTCCACTACTTTCTCTTAAATTTAAAAATCTAAAATGGCAAGAAAATTCATTTCGCTATTTTTTAATTTTTATATCTTTGCTTTTGATTGTAATTTGGCAATTCAAAGCAGTACCCTTGATTTTGATATTGTATGTCGGGCTGTCATTATTAGCGAAATATGAAAAATGAGCTATAAATTACGATTTTTCTTTATTATTTCCTAGAAATCTGTCGGATAACTTAGCCTATTCTCAAACTATTATAAGGTCTAATACTGCTGTTAAATCACTGATAAGATAATTAACTAAAAAAAATAAATAATATGAAGTTCATTGCAGAGATAGATGTAATGCCCCTTAAAGAAATATTAGATCCACAAGGCAAGGCTGTCAAATTAGGGCTTGCTAATCTCGGTGTGCAATCTATAGCCGATGTGCGTGTAGGTCGTCATATTCATCTAGACCTAGAGGCAAGTGATGAAGCCGAGGCAAAAAGCATCATAGAAGATGCTTGTAAACAGCTTTTAGTAAATCGGATTGTAGAAAGCTTTACTTATAGACTAGAGTTTGTGTCCTAAGTTTACAAAGCTTTTTACTTGGAGTAATTTGAAATTAGTCATAGAATGAGTGATATTTTGAGGAGTAAGATTTTTGTTTTATTCTTAATGTGTAACCAATGGTCATTCTTAAGATTATTTGATTTACTAATTGAGTTTTGATTATTTTTCAATAATTTTACTAAATCAATACCTTACTTGTGAAGCAATATGAATCTGGCAGATTGGTTTGACCCTGTAGATGAGCAACTGCTCAATAATCTTGCAACATCTGATACTTGGGAGAAAAGTATCACGATTCATAAAGGACGATTTCCTAGCTGGCGACGAAAGCACTTGGCAGTATTTGGAGTAGATACTTTATCTTTTTTTTCAGAAAAACATCATGAAAAAACCCCAGCTGATTATGTTCGACAAAAACTTTATCCTCTCAAAAAGGGACGGGGAGCCTATCAAATCGTAGATTTAGGTAATTTAATCGTGGGAGATACAATAGAGGATACACACCAGCGCCTTATTCAGGTTTGTGAAATATTGTATGAACATCAGGTCATACCCATCATCCTAGGTGGCTCTCATTCCTTAGATTATGCTCAGTTTAGAGCCTATGAAAGCCAAGGAAAACTCATCAGCATGGTGAGCATAGATGCCAAAATAGATGTGGAAGAGCCTCAAAAAAACCCAGTAGCTCATACACATACCAAACAAATACTGAGTCATAAGCCCAATTTTTTATTTAATTATAATCACCTTGCACATCAAAATTATCTCAACAGCAGTCAAGCACTAGATACCTTAGAGCAACTTTATTTTGAAGCCTACAGTATAGGACAAATTCGCAAAGATTTACAAGAAGTAGAGCCTATTATGCGTTATGCGGATATGCTCAGTTTTGACCTAAGTGCTGTCAAGATGGAGTATGCTCCAGCTCAAATACAAGCACAACTCATGGGTTTAAGTGCAGAAGAAGCCTGTCAGCTCTGCTGGTTTGGGGGTTTAAGTGAAAAGTTAACATCTTTTGGTATTTATGAGTTTTATCCAGCGTATGACGAACGCCAGAAAACAGCCTCACTCATCGCCACAATGATTTGGTATTTTGTAGAAGGGTATTATGATAGAGTCAAACTAAAAGATTTTGATAGCAATGCCTTTATGAAATATTTAGTGTCTGCATTAGACAACTCCAATCATATTAATATGGTCTTTTATAAGCATAAAGTAACTCAAAAGTGGTGGATGGAAGTGCCTTATCCTAGTGAGTTAAGTAGTGCTCAAGAGAGCATCATTATCCCTTGCAGCTATAAAGATTATCAGACAGCTAATAAGGGAGAAGTTCCTGATAGATGGATTAGTATTTATGCAAAATTAGTCTAATAAGACACTAAAATTTGTTTCTAAACGTATTATAATACTAAACCAATTAGTATTAAAAAATATTTTTATGTAAATATTAAAAAAAATATGAAGACTCATCTAACATTCTATATCATTTGTTTTTTTCTAATATTATTACTAGCAAGTGCTAATGATAAAAACACAAATACTGGAACACTTGAAGTACAAATTAAGGCACTAGAATCTAATCAAGGAAGTGTAATGATAGCTGTTTATAATAATGATAAAGAATACATGAAGATAGAAAAATCTTATCTCAAGAAAAAAATTAGTATTCTAAATCAAGAAAGCAAACTTTCCATAACCAATTTACCTTTTGGAAAGTATGCAATAGTCTGTTTTCATGATAAAAATAATAATAACAAATTGGACAAAAATACTTTTGGAATTCCTAAGGAAGGATATGGGTTTTCAAATGATGCTAAGGGTAGTTTTGGACCACCTAATTTTGAAAAAAGCAGTTTCAATATAAATAAAGCCACCTACAAAATCACTATCAATATGACCTACTGGTAGGTTAATCAAACTGTAGAACATCTAAATACGTTCTTTTTATAATAAATAACTACAATCATGCATAAAACTAAAATAAACCCAATCCTAGAAATAGGTAAATTAAAGCGTGTATCGGAAATCTTAAAAGCAATAGCTCACCCTACTAGACTTAATGTATTAGAGGCTTTAGAGGTACACAAAAGATTATCTGTAAATGAACTCATGACCATCACCGATACTACTCAATCTTTGCTATCCAACCATCTTATCAAAATGAAGGACAAAGGAGTTTTGAAATCTGAGCGAGATGGCAAGAATATCTACTATCAATTAGTGGATGAGCATTTATTAAATATCTTTGCTTGTATGGAAGAGTGTAGTCTTATCTCTTAGTTCATAATTTAAAAAACACTATGCTTCAGGATTTTTGATATTTCCAGGAGGACGCACATTCTTAGAAATAACAGTAAAGTCTTGAAGCATATTTTCAAACAACTCCTCAAATTGAGGTATCATATCTTTATCGTCTGAATAGTAAATATTTAAGTTTCCACGGTCAGTATCTTCAAAAAAGTTTTTCCCTTGATCATTTAGTGTTTTACAAGTATTTGCTATTTCTTTTCTGAGGGCATCTCTGCCCATTAATTCATGGTCATTTAAGATATCAATGATAATACTTTCGGCAAGAGACATTTCTTTGCTTTTGAGGTAATAAAGTGCTAAAGAAATTTGCAAACCACGAATACCATTACTAAATTTCTTGCCCTTAAGAGGTGGCTCTTCATAATTATCTGATAGATTATCAATTTTTAGAAAATAGCCTAAAATCTTTTTTTGTAAATCTACCCCAAGTTTTTTTTCGGTCATTTCTATTAAAATACGCTTAAACTCCCACGTAAATACATCTACCAAGAAACTAAATGGCTTCTCTTTACGACTATGTTGGTAGATTTCATTGATATAAAAATTAAGATAACTACAGCTTTTATCTATTAATTCTTTATTTTTATAGCCTACAATATATCGTATAAACTCGCTATAATGAAAGATAGCATTATAGAGATTTCTTGCCTCTCTATTCTTAAGCCCATGCTTGATACCAAACCTAATCAAGGTATTAAAACGAATCAAAACCACATTGATTAGGGCTTCATCCTGATTTTCAATAGCCACTCGCCCACACTCTGATAGCTCAAAAGCACACAAAGAAGCAAGATCAAATTCTTCATCTTCTATCAATTTGATATAGGCATTTCCTAGCAATCTAAAACCCTTTTGCTCATAAAAGGTAGCACTTTTTTGCATTTCTTCAAACTGCCCAATCATGGTTTTGAAAGAAACATCTTGGCGAATCTGCTCACTAATCACAAAAAAATCAGGGCAATTTTGCTTTAACTCTTCTTTAATCTTGATAAATTTCTGAATAGAAAGGCTAATTTTATTCATGATATCTCCCTTAGGTTCTTTAAAAGAGACATACTCTAGCAAGTCATCTAATTGATTAAGAGCCTCAAACATCTCAAACTGAAAGCGATAACGCACTTTTTCCTCTTTTAGCCTCCCCATAGAAGCTTTGTAGGCGAGGCGTTGCATTCGTTGGATATTATTTTTGTAGATTTTATCTATTACATTGCTGGTCTTGGTGTAACGCAATATATAAAGCACATAAGGGACTGCAAGCAATAGTGCCAAGGGAAGCATTACGTATGTATTAAGCAAAGCATCACTTAATGCATTGTTGATATTCTTTGGTTGATTGAGGGTGCTTAGCTGTAGCAGTAAATTATGAACCGAACCTACGATGATGTACCATATATACCAAAGGCTAGTCTGATCTCCAGTATAGAGGTCAATCAGTTTTGGAGTACTCTGAGAGGCTACTGATATTACAATAATAAGTGTACCCAATACCAACCCCAGTAAACTCAGCCAAGCCTCTGGTGCAAAAGAAATCCAGTTTCCTTCTTTGAGAAGTGCTGCTGGCTCTCGAATCACACTTGAAAGTAGATTTTCAAAAATAAAATAATAAAAAAGTTTATCTGCCAGTGCTACAAGGAATATCACGAGTAGTAATATGACAGCAGATTCGTATCCTCTCAAAAAGCCCAAGGAAACAATATCCCAAAATTTTCTCTTCATATAATTGCGAAGGATGTATATGTTTTGCACAAAAAGTAAGAGTTTATCCTCTTACCATAAATTTAATAATCTTCAATTATCAAGTTACAAACTAAATGCTTGCCAAAAATAGTCAATTAAAAGAAATCTAATGCTTTGTTACCTCAATGTGTATGTAATCAAATTGTTAAAAGTCTGTTTTTACAGCCTTTTAAATACATTAGTAGAAGATTAATTATGATTTCTAGAAATTATTAACAAAAAATTAATTCAAATACATTTTTTGACCCCTAGTATTTTCTTGTTTTTAAATAATCGTTAAGGTATATGCGAATATAATAGCTAATGTTTAGAAAAATAAATAAAATCATCTAATAATTAAGTAATAAAAGAATAGAAATAAACTAACATGAATATCGTTTTTGAAGCACAGTTTAATGATTAAATTTTAAAATAACTCAGATTTGAGAGGTACGATGAGTAAGTTTTTTTTAAGTGTAGTGTGTTTTTTGAGTATTGTTAATGGGAGTGCAGAAGCACAAATCCAATCTGATACTATAAAAATACTTAAAGAAATAGATCAAATCTGCTCTATAGTTAAAGACAATATAGAAAGAAAGGAGTTTTTGCTCAATGAATTTAAAGTAAACTCTAACTATCTCAATCGTCATTTGCCTGATGTTTTTCAGTATATTGAGAAGTATTATTTTACTTTTACTACCCAAAACCAGTCAGATGCCTCAGGCTTGCTACGTTCAGTCATTCTCACCAAAGAAAAAGAAGGATTGGTTATGTACAGAGAATTTATATTTAATATCAATAGTGAACTGGTATTTTACTCTGAAAAAGCCCGCCGTGACGGTTCTATCCCACGTACTCTTCGAAAAATTTATTTTCAAGATGAAGTATTGATCCATAACATCAATGATGCATCAGTAATAGCACAATTACAGATAGATTTAAGTAATCACTTACCTAGTGCTATTCCTCATGAAGCACAAAAAATCCAAAAAAGATTTCAAGCCCAATTCTCAGGGAAAAGAGAATATTGATAGATAAATCAAAGAAAGATGGCAAAATAATTGACCAATGATTGATTATAGTTTCATCTTCTATCCGTATAAAAAAACTCTCATGCAAGAAAAAATTATTGCTGAACTTAAAAAATTAGAAACAGAACAAGATATAGAAATCCTCTATGCTTGTGAATCTGGAAGCCGTGCTTGGGGCTTTCCTTCCACTGACAGTGATTATGATGTCAGGTTTATTTATGTCCAATCTCCCAAACGCTACCTCTCTATCTATGATCGCAAAGATGCCATTGATTTATTTCTTGCCGAAGATTTAGACTTTATAGGCTGGGATATTCGCAAAGCTTTGCGTCTTTTTCATAAATCCAATGCTTCTCCTTTTGAGTGGATGCAATCTCCTATAATTTATAAAGAGCATCCCATTTTTATGAAAAAACTGAGAGAGTTAGCCAGTGATTACTTTTCTCCACGAGCAACAATACATCATTATTTAGGAATTGCCAAGCATACTTACTTAGGACATCTACAGGGCGAGCAGGTTAAGATTAAAAAGTACTTCTATGCCTTGCGTCCACTTTTTTGTGCTATGTGGATAGTAGAAAATCGTACTTATCCTCCTTTGCAGTTTCATGACCTTTTTCCTTTGATTGACCATGATAAAGAATTAATGGAAAATGTAGAGGGATTACTTACACGCAAAGCCAATAGCTATGAGACAGATGTAATCACACCAATTCCTTTTTTTCAGGAGTTTATTGAGCAAAAACTCGCAGAGTTTGAGGATACCTTTCACGATTTTGATAAAACTAAGATAGATGCCGAGCCTCTCAATAACTTGTTTAGAGAGATAGTGATGTAATTTATCTTTAAAACTTACAGAATACAGAAAGGAATGCTTTTAAAGTATTCCTTTTTTTTGTGCTTTCGTATATTTGGCAAAACATAAAAACCAAGAAATCACAGTATTTGTTTTTTTAAGAAATATTCTAAACGCCAAATGACATGATGCCAAATAAAATCACCCCATCTCTATTACTAGGATTAATTTTCTGTAATCTTGCTTTTGTCTCTTTTGCACAGACACTCTCTCAAAACGTAACTTTTCTGAAAGATAAAATCCAACTTACCATCCCTCAAGACTGGCAGGTAAGCACTCAAAAAATCCAAAATACAGATTTTTACCTTTATACTTCCCCTGACCATACCGCCTCTTTTGCTATTACTACATTCGAATATCAAAACGACTCTAAATTAGTATTAGAAGAATTTTTAAAAAATATCAAAATACAAATACCTGATTGTATTTTCAAAAAAATTGAAAATAATACCCTAAAAACCCACAGGGTAAAGGGTAAAACTGCCAACCTAGAGATTCAGATTGCAACTATTCATCAAAATAACCAAGTTTTACTTACCTATACACTCAGTACCATTAAGACAAATCACCACCAAATCCTTGATAAAACTGTAGAAGCTGTTTGTCTTCTTTAAGTCATCGTAATTAAAAAAGTGAACCTTGAATCAGACTTTGATAAGACTGCGGCACGACTATTTGTATGCCAGCAGCCTTATTGAGCATCGGAATAAAATGTTTGATAGCTTGTGGAGCAAGGTCATTATTGGGTTGATGCATAAAAAAATAAATCTCTGAAATCCCGTTTTTTAGCCAAATAGCGAACTGATTTGCCCAATTTTGCATTCGAGGATAGTCTGTTTCGTGTAAGCCATTGCCCACAAAACGTATCATTGTGCTAGACTGACTCAGAGAAAGGTGCGAAACTTCTCTCTCTCCTGCTACATCTGTGATGACCCAAGAGACTGAATGACTTTCTAAGACAAGGGCTAGTTTTTCGGCATTAGCCTCTTCAAACCAATCAGGATGTCTAAATTCTATGGCAAGCTCAAGTTCTAAGGGTATTTCATCTAAGAATTTACTTAGTTTATCTACCTGTGCTGGCCCAAAATGTGGAGGTAACTGCAAAAAACTTTGCCCCAAATGATTTTCAAATCTTCGAATGGCTTCCCAAAAAACTTGGGTCAATCCTTTTGCATCTCCTTTGGGAAGTAAGTGATGACTGATTTCTTGCAAAAACTTAGGTGAAAATTTAAAATTTGGGCGTACTTCATTACACCACTTTTTGATAGTCTGTGGGTCAGGGATATGATAATGAGTAGTATTGAGTTCTATGGAGTTAAACTGCCTTGCATATTGCTTCAAGAAATCTTTGTCTTTAGTACCAAGTGGATAGGTACTCCCCACCCAGTTTTTATTGACCCAAATAGGACAACCTATGTAAATAAAAGGAGGCCTGACGTTTTCTGAACTTTGCCTTAAAAACCTTTGATTAGATACAGGCTCACTTGGCAAGCCAAAATCAATTTTAGAAAGCATTTCAGGAGCTACTTTTCCAAATTCCATATACTTTTTTTGCTTTAGAAAATACTTTTGAGTAGAAATTGTTTTTTATGTAACTGCCTGAGTCTGCATATAGCCTACAAATAATAGCAAAGAATCACCAAAAACATTCATATTTGTAATTATTCACCTTCTAACAAAATAACTTATGCTCACATTTTCAAGTTACAAATCAAATCTTAAAGAAGTTAAAGAAAATCTTGACCTTATCAAAAAAGTAATCTCAGCACTTGACTGAAAAATCACCAAACAAACCGAAGATAGCCTCGAGTGTAAGACCTCCATTTCTTTCAGTTCATTTGGTGAAAATATCATGATTAGTGTTTTCAAAGATAATATCAATATCACCATTGAGAGTAAAGTAAAAGTATCTGTGGCTGATTCAGGTCATGGCAATCTTCTTATCAAAAGTTTTACAGAAGAATTTCAGAGACAGGAATAAACAAGGTAGTCATATTTTTGAAAATTTCTTATCACTAAATTAAAGGTTTGTGCCTTTGCGAATCTTTAATTTGGATAAAATGACATCTATTTTCGCAAAAAAAACCAAAGAGCCTTTATCTTTGTTAAGAGAGCAAAGAAAAAAAGACTATGCAAAAATTGAAAGGGGCAAATAGCAGCTATTTTGGAAATATACTAGAAGGAATTAAATCTTCTTGGATAGGGCTGAAGCTATCACTTAAGCACTTCAAGCAAGCCAGTCAAAAGCATTTACCTACCAATGTAGATAACCCTGATTATTTTAAACAAAGTACAGGTGTGGTTACTTTACAATATCCTTATGAAGCCATCCCTGTGCCAGATAATGGAAGATATCGCCTTCATAATGAGATGGATGATTGCATTGTCTGTGATAAATGTGCCAAAGTCTGCCCTGTAGATTGCATAGATATTGAGCCTATCAAAGCTACCGAGCAGGTAGGTACTACATCAGACGGCTCACCGATTCGTCTCTATGCCGCCAAATTTGATATAGACATGGCAAAGTGTTGCTATTGTGGCTTATGTACCACCGTTTGCCCTACGGAGTGCCTTACCATGACCAAAAGCTATGACTACAGCGAAACAGATGTAAACAATATGAACTATCATTTTGCAAATCTTAGCCCTCAAGTAGCACAAGAAAAAATAGATTTATTAGCTCTTTTCCAAAAAGAAAAGGAAGAATCTAAAGTGCAAAAAGAAAAATTAGTAGCTCAAACAGAAGAAAATCAAGCCAAACCTCGCCCTAAGTTTACACCCAAGATGAAGGCGAAACCAAACACAGAAGAAAACACTGAAAATAAAGAAGGAACACCTAAGCCCTGCCCTAAGTTTACACCCAAAATGAAGGCAAAGCCGAGTCAAGATTCGGATAACCAAGAGAAAACAGACGGGTAAATGTACTAAGCCTTTTAAATTCAAGCAAGTAGTCAAAATTAGTTTTTACTTTAATTTTATTATAAAATTCTGATTATCAAAGCTTTACTGCCAAGATAACTTATCACTCAGCATTTATAACTCATTACTTAAATTAATTACTCAATAAAATACTGAGATGTTTATATCGGCTTGAGTTATTAAGTATAATATTAATACTTGCCGTGAGTGGTACAGAAAGCACCATTCCTACAAAGCCCCAAATTGTTCCCCACACGAATAAGCAAAGCAATACTACTAAAATATTTAGATTGAGGCGATCACCCATTAGCTTAGGTTCTATGATATTGCCTGACAAAAACTGAATCATTCCAATGACAATAGAAATAAAAACTGCCCAAACGATATTATCATTAAACTGAAAAATAGCCAGTAATATAGGAGGGCCAGAAGCAATAAGTGGGCCTATTGAGGGTATAAAGTTTAATATAAAAGCTAGAAAACCCCAGATAATGGCGAAATCTAAACCCATTGCCAATGAAGCTGCCCAAACTATGATACCCGTACCCATACTGATGAGTGTCTTTAGCCAAAGATAATCTTGAATCTGTTGCCCTATAGAAGAGATGATTTTATGGCTTTTATCTGTATCTAAATCCTGAGTTTCTAAAAACGAATAGATAGTTTTGGTTAGTCTTTTTCTGCTCAGCAACATAAACATCAAGAAAAGAAGCATTGTGAGCAAATAAGAAAAGAAATTGAGAAAATTACCTAAACTCCCAGCAAAAGTAGTTAATAAGGATTCAACAGATAAAAAAGAAAATGAGTTGTTATCCCCTCCTTGCCAGATTTCTTCTTCTATATCATAATTAAATTTTTGCTTGATAAACTGTATCCACTCTGTCGTCAGTTCATTAAATTGGAGTGTATATTTATCGGAGTTTTCTACTACAGCTCTGACTGAACCATAAAGTAATAAACCCATGACAGTCATCAAACTAAAAATCAAAAGAAAAATCACCAAACTACCCAATAACTCAGGGATACCTTTTTTGGCAAAATAAACTTGAATAGGAGCGAATAGGATTGCCAATAAAATCGCAATCACAAAGGGAATCATAAATGACTGCATAAAATACAAAATAAAACCTACACCAATTAGTGCTGGAATTACCAGATAAATGCCTATAGAATGACTAGAAGTATCGGAATCAGACATAAAAATGTAAATAAGGTTTTTAATAGAAAGTATGTGTTTTTCAAAAAAAATTAATTCTGCCCTAATATATTCATTATTAGGAAGATATACAAACATAGAAATGCTAAATCAATATGTATCTCAATAAGCTCTAAGCCCTATAGTAGCCCCGAATCTTCCAGTCTTAATTCCATCTCGCCTTGCCGAAAAACACAAATCAGGGTTTTGAAATGTACAAAAAGGCATCACTTCTATTTGTTCATCAGGTACACCTGCCTGCCATAGCATCTGCCAATTAGCATATATTAAATCAAAATGTTTACGCCCAGTAGTAGGATTTTCCATCAAATACCCCTCCTCAGTACCAAAGGCTTTTTTAACTTCTTGCACCACTTCATCCCCTACTTCAAAGACTTCTGCTTTGATGCAAGGGCCAATCCCTATCCAAACTTCTGAGGGTTGAGTTCCATAATGTGTTTGCATGGCCTTAAGCGTAAGAAGTAATATTTTTTTGACAGTACCACGCCAACCAGAATGTATGGCTCCTACAGCCTTGTTTATAGGGTCATATATCAAAATAGGGACACAATCAGCCGCCATCACTACAGGGTATATATCTGGGAGGTTACTAATCATGGCATCACAGCTAGAGATTGCACTAGAGGTATCTTGTCTGCCAGAGCCTCGATCTTGGAGCGATAGCTTCACCACTCTATTTCCGTGTACTTGTTGGGCAAAACAAAGACTAGATAAAGGAATTTGAGATGATTTGGCTAATAACTGACGATTGAGCAATACATTTTCTTGTGCATCATCTGTGCTAAGTCCTATATTGAGGCTTTGATAAGGGCTTTGACTCACTCCCCCTAATCTAGTAGAAACGAAATGGTTTATTTCGGGAAATTGTTTGAAATTTTCGAAAGTAAGATACCTAACCGATGTTTGTATGGGTTTGAGCATACACTTAATTTTGGAATGATAGATTATTTAAAATGTAGATATCTTCTCAATAAATATTCTTTCTTGATTCAATCGCTAAAATATATATATATTTTGAAATTTCATTTCTTTTAAGGGATAGATATTGTAAAAACATACTATTTTTATAGATAAATCCTATTATTAATCAAAATAGAGATGGATAGGTTTCCCAAGGATGGGGTGAGTGTGATAATTGGTATAATTCTTATATTGTAAAATGTCTGATAACTGTCAAATACTAAGGAATCAAATAAATTATTCGAAAATAAAGTTACTTTCAAAACCTAAGCGTAAGCTCTGAAAAAATAGTTTTTTTTAGAAAAAACACAGTTTATTATAACATTGTGGTGTGTTTCGTGGTTATAATTTTTTTAATCTACACCATTCTCTAAATTACTTAAAAACATGAAAAAATTATTGTTATTTTCCACACTATTTTTAATGGGTTTGCTATTAGCAAGCTGCGCTGGTGAATCTGGCGGAGAAGGTGATACTGATAGCACAGCAACAGACTCTACTGAAGCGTTAACTGAAATAGACGACACTGTAGTGGAGCCTGAAGGCAAAACTATTGTAGCTTTAGCTCAAGAAACTGCAGACTTATCAACATTGGTAACAGCTCTACAAGCTGCTGGGCTAGTAGATGTACTAAATGGAGAGGGTCCCTTCACAGTATTTGCACCTACTAATGAGGCTTTCAAAGCATTAGGCACTACGCTAGATGATTTGCTAAAACCTGAAAACAAGGAAAAACTGGCTGCAATCTTGAAGTACCATGTTGTCTCTGGAAAAGTGATGGCTGCTGATATTACTGATGGTCAGAAAGCTGCAACACTTAATGGTGCAGAAATCACTATTACTACTACTGGTGGTGTAAAATTAAATGGTAAAGCTACTGTAACTACTGCTGATGTAGCAGCAAGTAATGGTGTAGTACATATCATTGATGCGGTAATATTACCACCAGACGCAAAATAGTCGGCTTCTATTAGATCTCACAAAGGATTTTCTACCAATGTAGAAAGTCCTTTTTTGTTTTTAAAGGTTAAAATCAAAAACTCATTTATCTTAAAATAAGTAGATGGTTAAAATTGGTTTACACTTTAATCTTGTTATAAAAAACTGATTATCAAAACCTTACTAAGATAACTTATCGCTCATTACTTAACTAGATTTAAAAGTCATCATCATAAATTTCCTTACTTATTTTATGATTCTTCATTCTCCAGCTCCACCTATTCTTATTCTTCAAAAATTAAATCTTTCTAAAATTTAGATTATTCTCTTGATAATAATATCTTATTTTAAGGCTTGTAACACAGCTCTTACGCTACCATGTTTTTCAAGTAAATCTTGTGCTACTTCATATTCTAGCTTGAGTTCGTCCATAATCATGCGAGTGCCTCTATCTACCAGCTTTTGGTTACTGAGTTGCATATCTACCATTTTGTTGCCTTTGACTCGCCCAAGCTGAATCATTACTGTGGTAGAAATCATATTTAGCACTAATTTTTGTGCAGTACCTGATTTGAGACGAGTACTTCCCGTTACAAACTCAGGACCTACCACTACTTCTATAGGGTAATCTACTGCCTCAGAAAGCTCACTATTGGGATTGCAAGTAATACAAGCAGTCAATAATCCTCTTGATTTGGCTTGAGTAACTCCTCCAAGAACGTAGGGGGTTCGTCCAGACGCTGCGATACCAACTACAGTATCATTTTCTTGAATTTGATAGGCTTCTAGATCTTTCCAAGCTTGCTCTTCATCATCTTCTGCAAACTCTACAGCTTTTCGAATAGCAATATCTCCTCCAGCAATAATACCTATGACCCAATCATCAGGCACTCCAAAAGTAGGAGGACATTCGGAAGCATCCAAAATGCCTAGTCTTCCACTGGTGCCAGAGCCAATATAAAACAAGCGTCCACCTAGACGCATACGCTTGACAATCTCTGGAACGAGTTTTTCTATTTGTGGGATAGTTTTTGCCACAGCCTGTGGCACAGTAAAATCCTCTTGGTTCATGTGAGTAAGCAATTCGCCTACGGACATTGTTTCCAAATGAGAATATCGAGAAGTAGATTCGGTAACAGACATCATTTCAAATAATCAATCAATCAATTAACTAAGCAAACATACAAAATTACGATTTTTCTCTCAATCTACAGCACATTTAAGAGGGTTTGGCATTTCATTTCGGTTTCTTTCCATTCCTTTTCAGGTTGAGAGTCTTCCGTAATGCCTGCTCCTGCATATAGAGTGAGTAGGTGAGTGTCTATTTGCATACAACGCAAGTTTACGAATAAATGTGTTTCTTGGTCTAAATTATTAGGGCCTATAAGG
>JBBRUH010000015.1:0-25735 GCA_038248005.1 Cytophagales bacterium
AGAGGTGAACCTGAGGCGATGTAATAGAGTCTTTCCATATAGTTGCCTTTGGGTACTTTACCTGACTGATTAAATGCCTTTACATAAAAATCAATCATCGTCATAGCAGTAGAACTTGCTGACACTTTAAAATCCCATTTTTTTAGCGTTTCTACTTCCTCTTTTAAATTTGGATAGGCATTTGCATTTTGATTATAGGCTTCTATGATGCCCTTTGCGATGGTATCTGCCCCAGGTAAATAAGAATCATACGCCAAAGCAATCAATTTATCTAAGGTCAAATTTTTGGAAGCCTTGAGCAATGGAATGGCATGAATCGCCCTAAAATTCTCAGGGAAAGTAGTCATATAATACGGGTAAGCTTTTCGCTTGGGGCTATATTGGTCTGCACTCGTGTAGGGAGTAGA
This sequence comes from Cytophagales bacterium, assembly GCA_038248005.1. Classification (GTDB taxonomy): domain Bacteria; phylum Bacteroidota; class Bacteroidia; order Cytophagales; family Microscillaceae; genus JAABSX01. The sequence goes on from JBBRUH010000015.1 coordinate 408, forward strand.
GTTACAGTTTTGAATCCATCCATTTTTAGGATTTAGTACCAAGATATTGTCTTTTAAATCGTGAATTCCTTGCCAGTCAGTTTTAGGATTACTTCCATCTACAGGCTGAGAATAATCAAAAGTAGTATCTCTTTTAGGGATAAAATTACCGTGATAATAAGCAATATTGCCCTCTGCATCTGCATAAACGGTATTATTAGAAGAGTTGGTGCGGATATCCATCATCTTATAAAAACCATCATGTCCAGATTGCTTGGTTCTGATATAAGATTGCTCCAATGCCTTGATAGGACTCCACATCATCCCAGTAGCCACCCATTTATCATCATTGGCGTGAGTGATAGGCCCGTGATGGGTCTTGTAAGTCATAAAACTCTTTTCTTTTAGCCCTTCTTCTGTGCTATACTTTAAGCTAACTTGGCTAGAATCAACGGCTCTAGATTCTTCTCCATATTGATAAGTAAGTCCTTTCTCACTTTTTTGAATAGTTTCTTCAAATTCGTCTATCATATCTACTCCTGTAGAAGTGTGCATCCAGCCTGTTTTTTCATTAAAGCCTTGATAGACAAAGAATTGTCCCCAAGTAACTGCTCCATACGCATTCAGACCTTCTTCGCTCACTACGTGTACTTCTCCACGAAAAAAGAAAGAGGTATGTGGATTAATCAATAGCATCGCATTGCCCGAAGCCGTGCGACTGCCTGCAATCGCAAAACCATTAGAACCTCTAGGCTCATCATCTGTAGGTTGGATAAAGCCATTGTGAATGTTTAGGCCTATTTGTGTAGAAGACTTCTCATAGAATTCTTTTATCTTTTCGGTAGAAATACCCTCAATATCACCTCCGATAGAACCTTCACTGAAGTACATCGGCATCCAAGGTTCAAAATGTGTCAATAACTTAGGCTTTACTTCGGGATGCGTCTTAAGGTAATAATTGATACCGTCTGCAAAAGCCTGACAAAGTTCTTGAAGCCAAGCAGGACTATTTTTAAGGTTTTCAATCGCTTTTTCTTTGGACATAAAAAGCCTTGCCCTGAGATCACTGTACAAAGCTTCTTCTCCTTCTACCTCAGCCAATCTGCCGATTGCCCAGATATAATTATGCTCCACACGGTTAAAGTCATCTTCACACTGTACATAGAGCAAGCCAAAAACAGCATCAGCATCCGTTTTGCCATAGACATGAGGTACTCCAAAATCATCTCTGATAATCTCAGTATTGGCGGCATGCTGTTCCCAGCGTTCTTGTTCGGTTAGTGTCTGTTTATCTTTTTTGGCTACTTCACAAGCAGTAAAAAGTATGAGAAAAAGTAAAAGTATTCTTTGTATCATTTGGGTTTTAGATTATTTTTATTTGGAATCTGTAAGGCACAAATAAACGGAATTCCTTTTAAATACCCAATATACAGTGAAGTTTTATGAAGAGGAAAGAGGAGAGGGATTTGTTTTTTGTGTGATTCCGTCCTTTCCTGTGTCTTCACAGGCGACTACTTTCTTAACTTTTCTAATAGTTATATCGTAATAATAAACCATATTAGACTTTGGACATAATGCTGCTGATAACTTTGTTTTTAGACTAAGTTATTTCCATTGATGCCTATTTTAGATTATTTTTTACTCTCTTTTGACCTCTTTTTAGGTCTTATTTTTACTTTTTTTAACCGTTTTGTGTTTCTCTCTTTTGGTCAGGATAGTGTCCTTTTCTCTGCCCTTACCTTTTTTATACTTTGTGGGCAAATAGGGGGTTTTGTCAAAAGTATCAAAAAGATTTGCCATTCTTTTTCCGTGGTTGGTGTCTTTACAAACCACCACTGATTTCGGTTCGTGAAAATACTACTAAGGGCTAATATTTTTATAAATATCTGATAATCAAGGATATGAATTCTTTGTTATAGGTGATTTACGATGAATCTTACTTAGACATGGTAGCAAATTCTTCTTGGGTAGTCATCAGCATAGCATCTTGTCCCGAAAAATATCGGTAATAGACAATTGGAAGGATAAGCGTACTCAATGCCATTACTCCTACATTAAAGTAATTGAGTAGATATATTTTTCGGACTTTATAATCTTCATAATACCATTTTTTGGAGGAGAAAATATCAGCTTTTTCATCATTACTCAATGCAGATTTATACATATAGGTAGTTTTTTTGGGAGGAAGAATAGAGCCATCTTGGTTTCTTAAGTTGCTGAAATCATATAAAATCATTCCATCCTCGTCCACGATGATTTCTCCACCATAATTAATCAAAAGTCCTAAGGCTTCATTGGAGGTTTTTTGGTAATCCCAGTTCATGTGGGCTATGAGTTCGGCAAGGCAAAAGCAATACTCTCTTTGGCTCAAAAAATACAAAATATCTTGTTCATCTTCCAAATGGTCTGTGTTGTCGGGTTGCCCTAGCCAATAGATGAGGTATTCTTTCGCACCTACGGCAATACCTTGATTAAAAAACACTTGAAAAAGCCCCACCCCTAAATAAATACCAAGTATTGAGAAGATAAGAGGAAAAGCCATGAGAGTCCAAACTAAAGCCACTAGAATAGCTAAAGTAAACACAAGAAGATAGCCTGCATAGCTCAATATTTTGCAAAAAGGCTTGAGGGTTTGGCTAAGGTCTGAGTATTTGGGTTTGCTGAGGTCAAAAACATAACGGACTTCGTGATGTTCATTCATCTCGAGGTGAATAGGATACTGATTGAGTAGCCCACGAATCACATAATCTATGATTTCATTATTTATGCCACTTTGGAGTACCATCTCGTTTTTGGTCAAGCCATTGGGACATTGGGCAAGTACTTGCAAGAGTTTGTCTTTGAATTGCTTCTGCTCAGACAGATTTTGGGTTTCAATGCTTTTGACTGCCATAAAATTGTATTTAATGTATGCTAATAAACCTCAAAAGGTTGCTACTGTACTGTTTTGGTTAAATAGCCAGATAAAATCTTAATGGATTTTGGTGTGATACCAAAATCTTCGCAGGCGTAATACCTTGCAAGGTGGTATATTTTCCGACAAAATTACCAAAATGGAACACTACTGTTTACTGTATTCCAGATAATACACTGCTGTATTCTTCAACACGCCATTTGCCATCAACTTCAATAACACGAATAGGGCGATTGCTGGCAGCTCCTGCTGTTCTGACAAAGACTTTCGTGCTACTTTCGCTTACTTGCTTACTCGGAAACTCTATCTTGAAGGGCTGTTCGGCTGTGTAGCTGTTTGCGGGTGTAGCCCCTTTGAAGTAGGCATTTGCTAAGTTAGGGTATCTTTGTATTTGTTCTATAGTGCGAGCATATTCCACATCTAAGAGTGCAAAACCTTCAAAACGATTAGAAGCATTAGAGGCTTGATTGGCATTTTTGATAGCTGCACCACCACATGCTGTGATGAGTGCTTTGCTACCTTCTATGGGGTATTGGCGGTAAATGTGCATCGCCAATAAAAACATAGCAGCAGCTCCTTCAGGTGTATTGTCTATTTGGGCTTGTGTTTCTTTAAATCGTTGGATATGGTAAGGCAGTCTATCCATATTGACCACTATTACATCAGACCCTGATTGATTTTCAGTGCTAACATTTGCCACTACTGCCTCTCCTAAAGGTACATTCTCTTGTATGTCATTGATAGATTCACAGGAAAACAGAGAAGCTAAGAAAAATAGAAGAATATGGTAGGTTTTCATAATGATAAGAGTTTAGATAAAAAGTTTAAATTTGTGTGTAAAAGAGAATAGGTTTTCTAAACCTCTATTCAAAATGGATAAGAGGTTTAGAAAATACCTTTTTAGTCTGTTTAGAATGTCTTATATAAAATGAAATTTTCATACTATTACTTGGTCTAAATATTTGCTTTAAGGATTGCTTCAAGTGCGGCTATAAAACAGCACCTGAAGCAGGTTTTTTTATTCTGACAGACTTGGACGAGAGGTGGTTTTATTTTAGATTACAAGAGAAAGTACCTTTTATAGTTATCTTTCCACTTTTGTCCTGCACATCTACTGTTCCGCAGATTTTTTCTGTACTTAAAAAAGTAATTTCGGCTTTTCCAGTAGGGAGATTTAGTCCATACAATTTATCTTTGGTACTAAAACTAACCACTACTGCATCTCCTTTACCGAAGCCTTCACCTGCAATGTCATAGGCTTGTGCAGTGATTTTTGAGCCACCTTTACCACTAAAATTAATAATCAACCGTACATCATTTTCCTTTGCTGGGTCACTCACATAAGCACCTTCTTTGGGATAGTTGGTCATTGTAAGGATAAGTGCAGGATATTTTACTCCATCTGATTCCATGAGGTCATTATAGACTTGCAAACCTTTTACCTCAAAATTATCCATTTTGAAGTCATCATTACCAGTGAGTGCGATTTTGGTTTCGCTGCAAGTATCTTCTTTACCTGAGCTTTCACTTTGGGCTGTTTCGGTTTCAGTTTTCGTGGTATCTTCTGAGGTGCTTTCTGTTTTTTCACCGCCACCACAGGCGAATAGGCTAAAGCATAAACCTAGGATAAAGAGAAATGAGAGATTATTTTTCATTGTTTTTATGAGCTAAAAAGTGAAGGTTTTAAATAATATTATTCTTTTACATTGTTATCTGCAATGACTTCTCCTGAGACAGTATATTTACCATCCTCTGTTTTTAATTCAAAGGTGGTACATATTTTAGTAGTACTGATGGCTTTTAGAAAAGCTTTTCCTATCAAAAATTCAGCTTTATCCTTGGTATAAATGGCAGCATTTAGCCCAAAACCATCACGCATATTGGCATATTCACCTAGTTCGGGAGCAATGGTTTTACTTCCATTTTCTGCTTTTTTAAAGCGATTAAAACCTAACTCTATGCGTACTTGGCTAGGTTCCATTTTTTTGACATCACAAGTGAAAGCAAAATATTTTGCCTTGTCTAGTTCAAAATTGGTAATCACCACTGTTTGTGAAGTACCCCAGTACTGTGCAAAAACTTGTGTCAAGTCATCTGCCTTTTGCTCTTGTCCATTGATGACAAGCTTGGTGATTTTGGTTGCTTTGACATCACATTTAAAGTCTGCATCAGCTACATTTAACAGAGTCATGCGGTCTTCAGCAGGGGTATCTTCTACTATTTCTGCTGATTTATTTTCTGTTGTAGCACTATCTACAGAAGTACTATCAGCTGTTTCGGTTTCTTTTTTTTCACCACCGCAAGCTATGAGGCTAAGAAATAGCCCCAAGAATAATAAATTTGAGATGCTTTTTTTCATTGTTTTAATTATTTTACAGTTTTTAAATTATTTGTAATTAATGATTTAGAATTTTATTTAGAAATAAAGTCAGTTCACTGACATTGCTCAGATTTTGGGTTTTCGTCCATTCGTCTAAACTATAAGCGTCTTGCTCGATTTCAGTAACTATAAATTGCAGATTATCGGGGTTTTGTTTGATGTTGATTTTGCTACGAGTTCCAGCAGCGTAATTACCCAACTCAGTTTCGTAAGCCTTTCCTTGTTTGAGGTCGGCAATAATCAGTAAAATATGTTCATTCAAAGTCTGCATAGAAAATTCGTGTTTTGGATTAAGTGTTATCTCATGTTTGTCTTATTGTCTTTGAGCCATTGCAGAGTAGCAAAGACTGATTAAAAAGCAGAGTGAAATTAGTTTTTTCATGTTTGTATAGATTAATGATTTTAAATAATTGAGTAAAATAGAGGCTTAATAATACCAGTAAATCATCACTTGCTGATTACCAGAAACACGAGGGATAAGCACTCTGCCATTCATTGTTACCTTTGCACCAACAGGGATGTTTTTGGTTTCAGTCTTTTCATTTACACTTACAAAAAAGCCATGTCTGCCTGCTTCTTTGCCTGCACCACCATCTTCCCAGAGTATCTCGATATGGGCTGTTTTGTTGCGCTGATTGTCTAGCACAAAAGTACAAGAAGCTTTTGAGCCTTGGTAAGCTGCCATGTAGCCATCTGTGGAGCGTTTGGCTATTTTGTAGCGTTCTTGGTCACGAGGGCTCATGTTTTTGAGCATTTCTGCTTCTTTTTCTTCGGAGATTTGCTGTCCTGCTATAGATTCTTTGTCTCTATATTCTTGGTAAAGATCAGTGAGCATTTCATAAACTTGCTCATATCGTTCTTTTGATTCTGCATCTAGATTCACCAAAAAATATCCTTTAGACCCTGTGATTTTCGTATAATCACTTCCTTTTTGCTTGGCTGTGATTTCAAAGTTGATTTCTACGATGTGTTCACCTTCTGGCAAACCTTTTAATAGTTGAGCTACTTGGCGAGATGTATTGCGGGCTAAGACATTTTGATAAGCATCTCTTTCTTTGGTAGCCCCAGGAAATTTCCCGTCTTTTTGATAAGGAACAGTAAAATTTTCAAAGAATAATTTTTCAGGTATGACAGCAATCAATAGATTGTCAGTATTGTAGGCATCTCTAAAGTAGGTTTTCATTTCTACTTTGTGATTGTTTTCTTCTTCTGAGCCATTGGCTTTGGCGATGATTTTTACTCGGTAATATTCCAAATTGTTATCATCTGTTTTGGGAAGATACTCAAAGATGTTTTTGGGTAACTTGAAATGTGTATAAATAAAATCTTTTCCTGTAAATTCATTTACTTCTTTGTCAGGAGCATTAAAATCATTGGTAAAGGTCAAGTAAGCAGGAAATTCAGCAGTGATTTGGGTAGGGTCAGTACCTGTCTTTTTCGTTACTTGTGCTTTATTTTCTTGTTTGACTTTAGCAATGAGTGCATTCAACTCCTCTTTTTTGGAGGTACTTTTAGAAGAATTTTGCCCATTGGCATTTGTAGTAGTTGTGTTTTGTTGCTTTGGTTCTTCCTTTTTAGGTTCTTCTTTTTTCTTTCCTAGTAATTTATCTTTGGCTTTATTGAGGTTGATTTGTGCCTCCGTAGAAAGGCAAATACCAAACATAAGAAATAAGGATAGGATTAGGTTTTTTGCAATCTTTGTTTTCATAATTTTAATTATTTAAGGGTATGATACAAAGTTGCAAAGTCTATCGGTCTTAGTCAATCCGTTAAAATATGGAATCAGAGGTAAGTAATTTTACGGATAGGTTAGTGAGACATGAGTTATAAGTTATGAGTTTGCAATAACTTGGTAATGAGTATTTTAATGACTCACAATGATAGTTTATTTTTAGTATTTTACTAAAAGTAAGATAAAGGTTGAAATTACAGTTCTATAATTTTATTTTTAATGGCATATTTTACCAATTCAATAGTGTTTTGCAAGCCTAATTTTTCTAAAATATTGTTTTTATGGCTTTCTACTGTGCGAGGGCTGATGAACAACTCTTCGCCGATTTGCTTGGTAGTCAATCCATCAGAAAGTAACTTTACGATTTCTATTTCTCTATCACTCAAAGGCTTTTCTGCATCTGTGATATTACTTTGTATTTGTCTGACATAGCTTTGAATCACGGCTTGTGAGATATTTTCCCCAAAATACAGTTCTCCTTTGTAGATGTGATGAATTGCTTTCAAAAACTCTTCCTTCGAGCTATCTTTTGACAAAAACCCTTTTGCTCCTGCTTTGAGGGAGGCAATGATGTAATTTTCATCTACATTAGCCGTAAGCATTAATATTTTTTGCTTAGAATTGCCTTGATGTAGCATTTTCGCAATATCAATCCCCGACATAGAACCACTTAATTTAATATCCATCACTAGAATATCAGGCTTATGGATTTTTAACACATCCATTAAGGTACTAGCAGACACAGCCTCAGCGATGATTTCTATTTCTCGGTTGCCCAAGAGCATCGCTTTCAACCCATCTCTCACGATTTTGTGGTCGTCTAATATAATTAGTTTTATTTTTTCCATGTCAAAAGTATTTTCGCAAAATTAGCTTTCATAAAAACATCTGTCAATCCGTATTTCTTTTGAATCATAGGTAAGTAAAATTACTGATATTTATTTTTCTACCGCATAGAGATATAGAAAATGCCTATGTATGCCTGATTTTTTTCTACCACATAGAGACATAGGAAACATAGAAAATGCCTATGTGTATCTATCTGCCTATGTGGTTTCCCTTTTTTACCACATAGAGACATAGGAAACATAGAAAATGCCTATGTGTATCTATCTGCCTATGTGGTTTAATTTTTTCAGAGATATAGAGAAATCTAGTCAGGCAAGTCTCTAAAAAACTCATTTACAAAAGTTTGTTGTCCCTCTTTGAATATATTAATACAATTAAAATTAAGGATGATTCCTTTAGGAACTTTCAAGAGCTTCATATAAGTCAATAATTGGGCTTTATGAATAGGAAGAACCGCTTCTACTGCTTTTAACTCAATTACAATGGATTCTCTAAAAAGAAAATCACATCTCAGTTCTGCATCTAAAATAGTTTCTTTGTAAGCAATTGGAATTAATAATTGACTAGAATATTGCTGCTTTCTCAACTGTAATTCGTGCTCCATGCAGCGGTGATACACACTCTCTAATAATCCAGGGCCAAGTGATTTATGAACTTCAATGGCTATATTGATAATTTCATAAGTGGATTGATTTAAAATAGTTTTTGTAAGCATATTGATGATTGATTTAGTTTTTTTCTTTCCATTATATAGAAAACGCCTATCAGCCTATGAAGTTTAAACTTTCGGAATAGTAAAATAAAATCTACTTCCTTTATTCAATTCACTACTTACCCCGATTTCCCCTTGATTCTTTTCTACCAATTCTTTACAGAGCAGTAAGCCAAGCCCAGTGCCTTTTTCGCCCGAATTACCAATCTGTGAAATATCTTCTTCTATTTTGAATAATTTAAGAGCATCTTCCTCTGCAATGCCTATCCCATTATCCTCGATACTTATTTCCAAAAGATTATGTATCATTTTACCATATATATGGATTTTCCCATTTTCAGGTGTAAATTTGATAGCATTTGAGAGAAGATTTCTGATGATAGTTCTCAGCATTTGTTTATCTACTTCCACTGTGGTATCTGTTTCGATATCTTCTATGATAGTTATTTGTTTTTCTTGTGCATTGGCTTTTAAAAGTTCTATATTTTCTTGGATGATACTTTTCAAGTGGATTTTCTCGGGAAGGAAAGGCAGTTTTCCTACTTGTGAAATTGCCCAACTCAATAAATTTTGCAACAAATCGAATAAATGACTTGCTGAATGATTTAACTGCTTAAGAAAATAATCGATTTCTTCTTTTGAAATCGCTAAGACATTTTCGGAAAGTGATTGTGTAATAGAACGAAATGCTGAAAGTGGATTTTTCAAATCGTGTGCTATAATGGCAAATAATTTATCTTTGATAGCATTTAATTTGATGAGTTCTTGGTTTTTTTCATCTAATATTCGGTTTATTTTTAGTCTGAATTGATACCTACGCCATAGCATTACGCCCAAAATCAATAATAAAACTGCCAGAGCCAATAAAAAATATTGCCTATTGCGTTGATTTTTGATGGTAAGTTCTTGTACTGCAATCTGTTTGTCTTTCTTCTCAGTCTCATAAAGGGTTTGCATTTCGGCTATTTTTCGATTACTTTCTTCGGTATAGATAGAATCATGAATGGCAGAATATCTCTTTTGAAATGCGTAGCTTTTCTCAAAATTCTTTTTCTTAGCATATCCCTCAGCCAAATACTCCAAAGCATTTTGAATATGAATTTTATAATCTATTTTTTCCATCACCTTCAAGCCTTTTTCTAGATAATTGATTGCTTCATCAGTCTTATTGGTTTGCAATAATACATGTCCAATATTTACCCAACACACGCCAATGCCTTCCTCATTTTGCATAGCTTCTTCTATTCCCATAGATTTTTGGTGTAATTCAAGTGCTTTTTCAAACTGTTTTCTTTCCGAATGTACCCTACCTAGATTTGCCAATGCGATGGCAACACTTCTTTGATTATGGTATTTTTCAGCATTCTCGAGTGATTTGTAAAAATACTTTTCGGCTGTATCTACTTTTTTTAATGATATATAGATATTGCCAATATTATTTAAGGTGCTAGCCAATGAGATAGGATTGTCTAGTGATTCTTTGATTTTGAGAGATTGTAGAAAATAGGAAAGAGCTTTTTGATAATCTTTCTTGTCTTCAAACAATGCCCCCAAGTTATTTAGCACAGAAGCCTGTGCTGCTTTATCCCCGATTTGCTCAAGAATACGCAAAGCATCTAAGTAATTTCTTTGAGCGGCTAGATAATCTGATTGATAATAATACAACATAGCACGATTTTGCTTGACGGCTGCCTGCCCACGCAAAAGTTGATGCTTCAAAAAAACTGGCTCTGCTTTTTCGTAAAGACTCAATGCTTTTTTGTAATTGCCTTGCATATCTGCCAAAATACCTAACTCTACATAGCCAAAACCTACTCCTTTGGGGTAATTGAGTTTTTGGGCGAGTTTCAAAGATTTTTCTGCTAACTGTTGTGCTTTTTGAGGGTCTCCTCTTCGGTAGATTCCACCCAATTGTTGCAAAATATTTACCGTATTGGTGTCATTATTGGTTTTTTGAAGAGCCTTTTCTAGGCTATCCAATTTGTTTTGAGCAGATAAAAATTGCTCAGAAGTGCCAATAAAAATTAGAATGACTAAAATGACTTTGGCTTTAAAGCATTTACTATAAAATAATTGCATAAGTAACTCGGATTAGTAGTTTTTAAATTAACAATCATATTCGGAAAACACTATATTTTATTAAGTCCACTTACTCTTCTATTTAGTGAAAATAGAATTTTAATTTCTTGAAAGTTTATAACTTACCATAGTAGCTTCTTCAAAATAAAGTTCTCATTATCAGATTATTACAAACTCGTAACCCATCACTTGTAACTCATCTCTTACATTTAGAAGCAATTAAAATCATCTATTCTAAAAAATTAAGTATAGATTCTCATTCAAATTATTACAAATAAAAGATTTTTTTTGAAATGACCTAAATTATTCTAATATAATGATTAGGATTTCACACTGATAGTTTTTTAAAATAAAAACTCATACAAATATTTTGAATATCAATAATTTAGACACAATATTGCGTATAACTTGTATTTTTTGAAGGAAAAATAAAACACATAATGCAAAATAAACAATTTTTATATCAGATAACCATAGTAGCTACTCTAGGAGGTTTGCTATTTGGTTATGATACCGCTGTGATTTCTGGTGCAATAAGTAATCTAGCTGAATACTTTTCACTTAGCCCTGCTCAAAAAGGCTGGGCAGCTTCCAGTGCCTTAGTAGGCTGTATCGCAGGGGCAATTCTAGCAAGCTATCTCAGTATTTCAATCGGTAGAAAAAGAGGGATGATTGTCGCCTCTATTTTGTTTTTTATTTCAGCACTAGGTTCTGGCTTGGCAGATAACTTTACTATATTTATCATCTACAGAATAGTAGGTGGAGTAGGAGTGGGCTTAGCTTCTATGCTCGCACCTATGTATATTGCTGAAATATCGCCTGCTTCACAGCGTGGTTTATTGGTATCCTTGTATCAGCTTGCGATTGTTACAGGTATTATTGTCGTTTATTTTGTCAATTATATAATAGCCTTACAAGGAGATGCTCAATGGAATTTGAATCTAGGTTGGCGATGGATGTTTGCTTCTGAAGCTATCCCTTCTTTGCTTTATTTTGCATTTTTGTTTTTAGTGCCTCAGAGTCCACGCTGGCAGGCGATGAAAGGGTATAATGAAAAAGCTAAAAACACACTCAATAAAATTAATGGAGAAGCACTCGCTGATGATATTTTCAGAGAAATTCAAGAAGAACTTAAGCAAGAAAGAGGAACATTAAAAGATTTATTAACTCCTGCCATGAAGTTGGCTTTGACCATAGGGCTAGGTTTATCTATTTTTCAGCAAATCACGGGTATCAATGCCATTATGTATTATGCTCCTGAGATATTTAGAAGCTTTGGAAGCTCAGGTGATACTGCTCTCTTGCAGACTATTTTGGTAGGAACAGTTAATTTGATTTTTACGATTGTAGCCATTTACAGCATAGACAAATTAGGCAGAAAACCACTGTTACTCTGGGGAATGATGGGAATGGGCATTTGCCTGTTTATAGTAGGTTTTGGTTTATATATACAAAGCACAGGCATTTGGTTGTTGTTTTTTATGCTAGGATTTGTAGCTTGTTTTGCCGTTTCTTGGGGACCAGCCGTCTGGGTATTGCTTTCAGAGATTTTCCCTAATAAAGTAAGGGGAGTAGCCATGTCTATTACGGTCTTTATACAATGGACAGCTAACTTTGCAGTTTCGCAGACCTTCCCGATGATGGTAGAAAATGAAGCACTCAAAGAAAGCCTTCATGGAGCATTTCCTTTTTGGTTTTATGGCACGATGAGTATTTTTGCTGTTATCTTTGTGTGGAGAATGGTGCCAGAGACAAAACAAAAAACCTTAGAAGAAATGACCGAACTTTGGGAAAGTATGGTGAAGAAATAATCCTTAAAATAAGCAATGAGTTATTCTATTAAAATACTGATAATCAGTTTTTATGGAAATATCAAAATGCAAACTAATTTTGACCATCTGCTTATATTTAAAAATAAAACCCTTTTAGACTTAGTTTAAGAGGGTTTTTTATGGAGGAATGATTTATTGAAGGAGTTATATGCTATTGCTACTGTTATTTGATACTGCTATCTGCCCCCATTTGTTGAAAAATTGATTTTGAAACAATTTTTTAGCTTTGTAAGTAGTTAATCTTACGATTAATTAATTCTGAAACACCAATATATGAAAAACGCCAAAATTTATATCTTTCTCATCTCACTATTTTTAGCAAGTTGTGTCTCTCTTTTTCCTTCAAAACCAAGCTCAGGCTCTAGATTACCTGAAAGATCAGCTGGCTCTAGATTATCTTCAAGGACTAACAAGGCAGACACTAAAAATACGACTACTGAAAACATAACTGCTGAAAATGCAAACACTGAAACCAAGAGTACTGATTCTAAAGGAAAAGCGAATCTGAGCAGTTCACAAGCTACTCAGTATTCTCAGACCTTTGGCTATCCTGTAAACCGACAAGCAAACCCTGCACTTTTGGCGATGGTCAAAGATTGGCTAGGCACTCCTTACCAATATGCTGGAAGTTCTAAAAGTGGGGCTGATTGTTCTGGGTTTGTGCAACAAGTTTATCTTAAAATTTACGAAAAACCTACCTCTCGTACTGCTGACGGAATGGAAGCACAAAGTAAATCTATTTCTAAAAGTGGTCTGAAAGAAGGGGATATGGTATTTTTTAAAATCAATACACCTAATGTAGGGCATGTAGGCGTATATCTGCAAGATGGCTATTTTGCCCATGCCTCTACAGCAGAAGGTGTAGTTATCAGTAATCTTTCTGAAACCTATTATGAAAAATACTTTGTAGGTGGTGGGCGATTATGATTTGTATTAGTAGTTTTATAAGAATAATTTTTAGAGTAACTTTATACTTTTTCAAACTTTCTTTTAAAAAGAAAAGCCATTTAAGAAGTGAAATTCTTAAATGGCTTTTTGATTATAGAACAATAATTAGATAAAGCGACAACTTAGTTTAGGTAAGGTACTCATTATCAAATTATTAAAAACTCATAACTCATCTCTCACTATTAGTGTATCAAAACCTATTTTTGAGTGGCTTTGACAGCACCAAGAGGATTAATGAGTTTACCTGTTAAAGCATCATCTAATGTTTTAGTACCTGTATTTTTTAAGATTTTGTAAGCATCTGCTGTATTCATCTCAGGATTGAGAGATTTGAGTACGCCTAAAAGACCTGCTACATACGGAGTAGCCATAGAAGTACCACTATAAGCTGCATATTTGTTGCCTGGCACAGTAGAAAGAATATCTTGTCCAGGAGCCGCAATGCCCATTTCCATATCCGTTATAAAATTAGAAAAGCTTGCTTTCTTCATTTCACTATTGATAGCAGAAACCACAATGACCCCTTTGCAACTAGCAGGTACTGAGTTTTTTGCATTTTTATTGTCATTTCCAGCAGCTACTACCACTATTGCCTTTGATTTCTGAGCATAACGGATAGCTTCTTCATAAGCTTTTTGGGCAGCATCACTAGAAGGGCCTCCCAGTGACATAGAGATTACATCTGCACCCTTATCAGAAGCTTCAAGCATTCCGTTGATGATGTCTCTTTGAGTACCCCATCCATAGTCGCTCAGTACTTTAATGCTGGTAACTTGCACAAATTTATTGTTGAGTGAAAGTGAAGCTACTCCTACACCATTGTTAGAAACGGCTGCTGCGATTCCCGCACAGTGTGTGCCGTGGGTTTGCTTATCACTATCATAACTACTGCGAGTAGAGACATAATTGCCTTTCAAATCTTCATGTTTGCCTTCTACACCTGTATCAAGAATGGCAATTTTCGCTCTTTTCTTAGGAGTGATTTTTTCTTTTCTGAGATAGTCAAAATAAGCAGCTACCTGCATTTTTTCAAAGCCCCACATCTGTTCCAGACTTGGGTCATTGATTCCATAATCGATTGGCTGAGGGCTAGGCTTAGAAGGAATTAGTTCTAAAGGACTGATTTTAACCACCTCATTGCGTTCTATCCAGTCAGCAAGATTACTTTTATAAAGCACATCGATAATGGCATCTAATTGATCAAGCTTGTCTTCTGGGACATCCAAGACATAATATTCATCTAAGGTAGTCCATTCAGGATGAGCCATTTCTGGGAAAGCTTTCTTGAAAGTAACTCCATAAGGTTCTAATACACTGCGAAGAGCAGTCAATGATTTACCTTCCTTAATATCCAATAAAATCTCTCCATCACGAGCTAGTTCTGAGGAATTATCTTCTATGGTTTGAGTTGTTGGTGCATTCCAATAATGTTGTACGGTTTCAGGTACAAAATTAGAATACAACATATACCCTGCAAAACCAACACCCATTGCAGCTAAGAAAAAGCCACGAGTACTTTTGAGGTTATTGGCAAGTAAAAATACCATTACAAAAACCATTAAATCACGAGGCAACATCAATAATAGCTTATGATAAAAGCTAAAATCTGTCAAAAAGACGGTAATGGCGTAAAAAATGGAGGCTCCCCAAAAGCTGATATTGGGTAGAATTGTACTTTTCTCGCTATAAATCTTATAAAAGATCCAAAGAATGGAAAGTGATAAGCCAACTACGAGATAAGGATATAGATATTCTAACATGATATATGGATTATAATTTAACTCACTAATATAGCTAATAATAAATTTAAAACAAAGTAAAACCCTTTTTAATTCTCACGGTTTTTAAACTTTCTCTTGAAAAAATCATACGCAACATTGATTTTACTGGATTTCTCTTCGGCATTTTTTTTCTGACTTGCCTCTTGAAATCTATCAGGGTGATATTTTTTCATAGCACTTCTATAAGCCTCTTTGATTTCTTCAAAGGTAGCTCCTATCGGCAAGCCAAGAGTCGTATAATATCCTTTTTCTTCATCAGAAAAGGGAGAAGTGGGATCAGAATAGTTGCCAGAACCACCGCCATTGCGGTATTTTTGGTATTTTCGATGTCTGTAATCTCCTGTGCCTGCACCATATTTCTCTTCAGTAGCTTTTGCTTGGTCTTCAAATTTTTGAAAATAAGCATCAAATTTATCAAAAGGACTGCTAGACTTAGGTTCATACTTATAAGTATAGTTATCATAGCTTGCATAAGGGTCTTCTTGATATTCGCCATAGGCAGCTTTGAATTTTTCTCTTTCTTCGGCACTAAGGTCTAAATCATCCATCAATGTCTCTAAATCAAGATCACTTTTCTTAGTGAAATCATAGCTACTGAGTAGTTTTTTGATGGTAGGGTCTTGGATTAATGCTTGAAAAATCTCTATGAGCATTTTAGTTATCATATATAATTAGTGTTTTAAAGAGCTTTGATGGATTTAATTTTAATAGCTTTCCCCCACATGAATACGGACATTTGCCCTTCTAGTTCTTCTGCTTCTAGTTCTACATCCATTCCTTCTTTTTGGTATTTTTTAGGAAGTTCTGCTGGTCGCCATTGCTGCCCATCTGCTCCCTCTATACCCCAAAAGCCTGGGCCTAATGCTTGATAAACAACTTTGCCATGTATTTTCATAATCGTTTTGATTTAAAGTGAATCCTAAAAATAGAAAATACTTACACTAAAACAAAATTTAGTGGCAAATAAAATTATCAGTGAAGAAGGTATTGAGTGATGATTCTCCCTAATTTTTCTTAAAATTGTAGTATCTGAAATAAAGTTTTAATCCATCTCAAACCAAAATCCAATGAATGCAATCAATATTCAAGAGAAATTTAGCCTTTTTAATGAGCATTGGTCCCCCAAAATCATAGGAGAACTCAATGGACAAGATGTAAAAATAGCCAAAGTTAAAGGTGAGTTTGTTTGGCATAATCACAAAGACGAAGATGAATTGTTTTTTATCATCAAAGGCACGCTCAAAATTGAATTTGCTGAAAAAACTGTAACCTTAAATGAAGGTGAAATTCTCATCGTTCCCAAAGGAGTGGAACACAAACCTATTGCCGAAGAAGAAGTTTGGCTGTTACTTTTTGAGCCGAGCAATACCAAACATACAGGTGATGTAAAAGACCCAAGAACCGTAGAGAAATATGAGAAAATATGATTTTAGGATTTTTATAGTCATATAGGCACTATTTTAATCTTGAATGTGCGTTTTGTTTTTAGGGCTTGCTATTTTCTTTGGGGTTAAAGCATGGATAATCTTAGATCCTTCGGATTTAACATCACAAAATCCTTATTTAAGAACTAGCCTATATAAACCCGTTTATACGATACTATTACCATTAATATTGTCTTTGTATGTTGGTTCAGAAATCTCAAAAGATTATTATAAAAACCATAAAATACTTTCTGTAGATTCGGAATAATGTATGGGGTTAAGACAAATAAAAAAATACTTGTTGCTAGTTCTAGCTTATTTACGAAAATTTCACTAGAATTTCTTATCTGTGATCTGTTTGCTAAATTAGTTGCTTAAAAGCGCTACTTGTGCTAGGTTTGTATTTATAGTCATAAACTACAGTTTTAATTTAGTATTTGTAATCTTAGCTTTCTCCATTAGTAGATGTAGAAGAGGGGTCTTCATTCATCAATTTTTCAACAGCACTCGATACCTCTGCAATCAAATCATAGTAAGAGTAATTATCTAGCCTTTTTTGACTAATTTTTATCAGATAGCTTTTTAATTGATTTTGATAAAGCCACTTAAAAAGTTCATTTTCTTGGCTTAATACTTCATCAATATGGTCTATTTGGTAACTCTCCGTAGAAGCATCAGACACAAAGATTAAGAGTGGATTATTGTGGGCAATGGCTTTGATATCTTGCTTAAAATAATACAAACCTAGGGTATGAATCGGCACTTTTTTGAGTTCTTTTTTAGATTTAGAAAGTTCAAAATCTTCTTGATACTGTTCATTGTGCAAGAAGGAAGCATCATATTGTATATCGAGTGAGTTGGTCTGAAATTTTTCATTAGAAATTAAGTTTGCTCCTTGTAGCTCACTAATGGCATACCCAAAATAGCCAATTCCTTTACTAGCAAAAGCGTCAGGGCAAAGGATAGTTATTTTTGCTTCAGTACTTTCTCTTTTTACCCCATAAACGGTCAGTGTGCCATATCCAAAATACTCTATTAGGTTGATATCACTGTATTTTTCGTTGTCGTCTGATTGTACTGAACGAAGCCTAAATGCAGGCTTGGTTTCTAAGATTTTAAATAAATTATTTTGATGAATATACAGTGCATTTTGTAAGGTAAACATAGTGCGAGGTCGCTCAAATAATTTCGTTTTCAGTAGAGGATTGTACTTGGGGCGAAAAGCATCTACAAGAATTTTGTGTTGAGAGGCTACTTTTTTTTCTTCTAAAACCTCTAAAAAACCAGAAGCAATGATACCCGTAGGGATGACTACAATGGCAATATTCAGAAAGCCTAATATCCCTGCAATAAACCTCCCTATAGGTGTATGAGGCATAAAACCTGACTCTATGTAGCCTGCCAAATCACCCACGAACATAGAAAAGCACCACACCATAGAAGCCCAAATATCTGTAAATTGTGTAACTTCTGCCTCAGAGCCTAGATTTGTATCGGTTTGGTTGAAAGAAAACTCAAATTTATTCTCAGCTTCATAAAGTAATACCGACAAAAAAACAGTAGTAATTAGCACAATGATAGCCGTCTTGAAAAGAATATCTTTTTTGATGAGTATTGCACGAAGCACCAATTCTACAGAGTCATCATGCCTAAAAACTTTGAACATACGCAAAAGACGCAAGGTCAGAAAGTAATCATGATGCTCAGAACCTATTGCAAACAAAACTGCGGGCAGAATAGCTATAAAATCAATGAAAGTATAGAGAATGAGCATAAAACGCTCCCAGCCATTTTTACAATTGGCATATAATCGGTTGATGACAAAAAGGTGTAATATAAGCTCAATAGTAAAAATACCCATTGCGACATCTTCAAAAATGAGCAGTCCATAAAATAACCCAGTTTGTGCTTTTATGAAAGGAATCGTTTCTAAGATTACTCCAAAACTACTTGCTAAAATCAGAAGATAGATGAACTTATCTATGCGTTTTTGCCATAGAGGAATTCCTTCATTTTGGCTAAAAATTGAAACTAATTCTTGTCTAAATTTTTCCATAAATTATCTTTACTATAAATACAGAGACCAAAATATGGCTTATTTATGATTAACCAAAGTTGCACAATTATACAAAAAAAATTAGTATATCTGAATAGGGTTATTTGCTCCCAAAAAATAAATTTTTCACACACACAAGAGCATTGAGATTTAAAAACCATTGCAAACATTCTCCATTAACGTGGTACTTTTCTAAAAAGTACAATGTCTATTTTGAAGTTATGTGAAAGTCTTTAAAAGCTCTATTCTTTGACAATGACTAATCACTTCACTAGATAAAGAGTAGTACTAGGGTCAGTAACACACCACTCAAAGCAAAATATATTCCCTTCTTAAAAATAGGTGTGCTAGGCATAAACATCCAAAAAGAAGAAATTACAAAGAACAAGAGTGAAAGTCCAAAAAAGATGTTCAAGAAAAACAAAGGCTGTGAACTTTTGGCTTTGTGCAAGTGTGTCATTTTATCTAAAATGAGTGGAAGTTCTTTAACGGAGTATTCTGCCTTTCCGCTTGCTTGGTCATACGTGCCATTCTTAAAAAACAGAATATTCCCTTCTTGTTTTTCTACCTTTAACTGCTTTATTTTTAACAGTTCTCCTAGTTCATCAGGAGTAGCATTGGTTTTAATCTCTTGAGTGATGATTTTTTCTTGTTTGAGCAAATCAGTATCACGGAAAATCAGTACAATGCCGCTCAGGGCATATACAGCCATAATGCCTGATAAAAAAAACCTAAATAGCGGTGTATGATACGCATTCTGATAGAAAGTGATTTTTTAATTGCCATTTTTTGTGATTTTTTGATTTAAAAATAAAGCACAAAATTACATCAAACATCCATATTATCTTCACTCAAAGGAAAAGTTTTTTTAAAGTGTTAGGTCTGTACTTCTTGACTTTTATGAACTCAAATTAGTATAGCTTTTATCAAGATTTCTAGCTACTTTTAGTTTTTTACAGGGAGACTCCTGTAGTGGGACAGATAGATTTTTTTCTCTTTTATCCTAAGGTTTTACAAAAACCTAGGACTGATTACCTACTTTAAACTAAATAAATTTCTTAGTTTTGTCAAAGATAATCAAAACCTATTCTTCAAATTTGAATTGTTTTTAGAATAGCACCAAACCTTAAAAATTAAATAACTTTATTATGATTAGAACACTTGACCTTGTATTTCAAAATAACGCTTGTGCCATCGCTTCTTATTTATTAGAAGGCAAAACAGGCTTGATACTCATAGAAACAGGCCCTCACTCCACACTTCCCCAACTCAAAAAAGCGATAGAAGAACAGGGTTTTAAGATAGAAGATGTAAAGAATGTATTGCTAACTCACATTCACCTAGACCATGCAGGGGCAGCTTGGACATTTGCAAAGCAAGGTGCTACGATTTATCTCCATCCTTTTGGAGTGAGGCACATGGCAGACCCTAGTAAATTAATGGAATCAGCCAAACGAATTTATCAAGATAAAATGGACGAGCTTTGGGGCGAGATGCACCCTATCCCAGAGGCTCAGATGATTACGGCTGCTCACGAAGAAAAAGTAGAGGTGGACGGACTGACTTTTACGGCTTATCATACCCCAGGTCATGCTAGTCATCACATTGCATGGGAAATAGATAAGGTGGTTTTTACGGGAGATGTAGCTGGTGTACAAATTGGCAATGGTCCTGTGATTGCGCCGCTTCCTCCACCAGATATTGATATAGAACAATGGAAAGAATCTATCCAACTTTTGCGTGATATAAAACCCAAAGCAATGTATCTAACTCATTATGGAGCAGTGATAGATATAGAGCATCACCTTGACCAACTAGAAGATAACATAGAAAACCTTTCTAAGTGGGTCAAAACACACTTAGAAGCAGGTGAAAGCATAGAAGAAATGACTCCGCTTTTTGATGAATATTGTGTGGAGCAGCTAAAAGAGTTGGAAATGACTTCTGTGGAGATAGAACAATACCAAGCTGCCAATCCTGCTTGGATGAGTGTAGCAGGTTTGACTCGCTATTGGCAAAAGAAAAATAAGTAAGTGATGAGTTATAAGTTACTTGGTTATTAGGATATAATTAGCTTATTATCAGCTTTTTATAATAAAATTAAGTTATATAACACTATATTAGGACGGGACAAAATAGTCATTAAAAAACCCTCCTCAAATCTGATTTTGAGGAGGGTTTTTGATGGATTAATTTTAGTATAAATAATTAACTTTAAAAAATTTATACTTTTCCTAGAAGCTAAACTGCACACTGAAGTTGGCAGAAGCTGGCAAAACAAACTGACCTGTGTTAATGGTAGTATCATCTTGAGCTGCATTAGGACCTATGTTATCTTGTGTACGAGTATTCCCTTCAGTAATTCCTTTGGCACTAAAGATATTCATTCCTTGCACTGAAAAAGTAAAGTTATCTAGACGATAAGAAGCACCTACACCTACCTCAGCAAAGCCTGGTAATTTGAATGTATTACGTCTATTACCTTGTCTAGCACTGATGTAACGTATATTCGAAAAGATATTAAATCGCTTTATAGTATAATCAGCCGTAAAGTTGAGTTGTATTGGTGGAACACGTTCTACACGGTTATTTACAAAACTCACAGTACGAGTAGGTGTAGTAGGTGTTTCACGGTCATTAATGTTTGTCTCTATAATCACTACATCAGGGTATTTTTTGTAAGTAGCTTGCTGGAGTGAAAGACTACCATTAAAACGCAATCCACGAACAGGAGATACGATAAACTCAACTTCAAGCCCAACCGTGTTTACATCATAAAGCAATACATCTAGTTTGATATTACCATTGGCATCTTGGCTTTGAAGCGTAAAAGGGGCATCCCTCAACGAACTAGCAAATGCCGTCGCAGCTATTCCCACTTTATTACCAGATACTCTGTAGCCAAATTCTCCTTGAAAGATTTCTTCCACAGGATTGCGAAGGCTGATGGGAGCAAAAGAACCGTCTGGATTTACTACTCCTTGGTCTTTATTGGCTAAGAAGTTTTGGCTATTGGCGTAGCGGGTTCCTCTTGATCCATTTAAAAAGAGAGCTGAGTTATCATTTAACTTATAATTGAAGCCTAAGTTAGCTCCCCATACTTTATAATCAATGGTATAATTGGTATAGCTATTCAGAGGGATATCTGCATTATTGTCATATACAGTCAATGGGTTGCCATCTAAGCCTCCTGCGCCACCTATTCCTACTGTGATAGGGCTACCTGCTCTAACTACGCCCGCAGCTCTGCCATCTCTTCTACCCGTATTTTGCAAAGAACCTACGGAATTATTGAGTTCATATCTAAATCCTAGACTAACATTAAGCCTATCACTTGCTTTCCATTCATCTCCAAAGAAAAGAGCAGCAGTGATATTGCGGCTATTGGATTGCTCATATTGGAAGTTTGCACCAAATACGCCACCACGAGTGATTTCTAATGGAGCTGCATTAGGGTTTGGACTACTAGCAGTAGGATAAAAACCAATATCTACTAAGCGAGGATTGCTTGTTACATCTGTGAGAATGGTATTAAAATTCCAGTTTTCATTAGAATTATACGCGCTGATATAGCCTCCAAAGGTAAGTGCGTGATTTCCTGCTTGCTTGGTAAATTGTAAGTTATTAATCAAATTGGTATTCACCATAGGCACTACAAATAAACCCATAGGGATGAGCATTCCATTGCCATTAATACCATTGGGGTTAATTCCTTGATTGGTAAGGGGTATTCCAAAAAAACCTGCTAGTCCTGCATAGTTAGGCTGTGGAAGTGCTGGTGAAGGCGTAAATAGACCTGCTGAGAGTCTGTTTGTAGGGATAATTTCACCCGTAAAGCTTCCAGGGATATAGTTAGTGCCATTTACCTCATTAGGACCTACATAATTTACTCTTGGCACGAATCCTTGTGCTAATAAACCTGCACCACCCAAAAGTAAATTAATACTTGCAATTGGATTAGACACAATCTGTATAGTACTAGATTGGCTAGTAGCGTGGACATAGCGTAGTTGATTTCTTACTGACCAACCATTGCCTAGTTCTGAAAATACCTCCATTCCTATATTTTTGTATTTAATATCGGCTTGATTGGTAAGTGGTATTCTACGATTTTGCCCGATATTAAGTGGGTCAGGCACAGAGATTTCACCTACACCAGAAGGGAGTAAGGTTGTTCTAGTCAAGTTGTCAATACCAGCAAGTGGTTGTGGGTTATCATAGCCTTGATATGGCACAGGAGTCCAGAAAGCTACTTTATCATCAAGTGCTTTTCCAAAAAAGCGAATATAGCCTTTATCATTATTAAACATACGAGTGATGTTAATCTTGACTTGTCCACCTACGTTTGCAGGGCCTGTAAAATCACGCAGACCTGAATCATAGCGATAAAAACCACCTATATTAAATCTCCATTTTTTATCTTCGGTAAGTGGTCCACCTACATTAAAATCTACACGATATAAATTCTGAGTACCATAAGTATATCTGATATCTCCTTCTAGTTCTGTTCCACCAGTTTTGCTGACAAAGTTGATAATTCCGCCTGGAGTATTACTAGAAAAAATAACTGCATTCCCTCCACGAAGACCTTCCACTCTGTCAATGGTCAAATCTACCTTAGTGAAGCCATCTGCTTGGAAAAATACTTTATCAGATATTTCAAAATTATTTAATCCATCTTCACGCAAGGCAGTATAACGCAAGCTACCAGTGCCAATAGGCAAACCACGAGGATAAACATTATTGCCTGTCTCACCAAGATTACTTTCCACATAAAAACCAGGAATTGCGTCTATAAGTGAACCAGAGCTACGAGGCCCTTGTTGTTCTATCATTTTGGCATCTAAGGTAGTGATAGATACGGTAGATTCTAACTTGCTTTGTGGATTAAAAGTACCCGTGACCACGATGGCATCTAAATTTAGAAGGTCATCACTTAATGTAAAATCAAGGGTAGCTTGCCCATTAAAGATGGTTAGTTCTTGACTTTTGGTTTTAAAGCCGATAAAACTAGCAACGAGAGTATAAGTACCCGCATTCAGTTGAGGTACTTCGTAGTTTCCATTGGCATCTGCTAATGTACCGAGCGAAGTTCCTTTTACGGCTATGCTTGCACCTGCAAGTCCATTACCATCTCCATCTATTATGCGCCCTTTTACACCCTGTGCTTGGACATTAACAAGGCCAAAGCCCCATAAAAATAGTGTAATCAATAATAATTTGTTGAAATTTCTCATAAAAAAGTGAATTTAGTGGGTATTAATATTATTTTTTTCAAAAATGCACAAAAAAATATTGAAAAAATAATATAGAAGAAGTTTTTTTTAATAAAAAATAAAATAAAAAAAATTGGTATAATCCAGCAATACCAATTTTAAATTTCGTACATGAACTTCTTCTTAAACCATCTTATAGGTTTCTAGTAAATCTGCCAAGACCTCATTGAGTTGAGCAGGATTATGAAATCTGAGGGCTACTGCACTTATTTCCATCTCACCACCCACAAGTATTTCCATTTTTTTTTCTTGAAGACCTTCTAAGATTTGTCTAGCACACTCCTCAGCAGACATTCCTTCTCGTATATTTTCATCACTTTTACCTTGCTGAGAGCCATCTGCAGTGAGAGCATTGACAGATACATTGGTATTAATAAAGCCTGGACAGATAATACTTACCTTTAAATTATCACGCATCGTCTCTATTCTAAGGGCTTCGAAATAGCCATTGACCGCAAACTTAGAGCCTGAGTAGCCTGTGCGAAGGGGGGTGCCTATCTTGCCTGCAATGCTACTGACTACGGCTAGATGTCCGCTTTTGCGTTCTATCATAGAAGGCAAAAGGGCTTGTGTCAGAGCAATTGTACCAAAATAATTTACTTCCATCAATTTTCTATACACATCAAGGCTGGTATCTTTGGCTAGACTTCTCTGGCTAATTCCACCATTATTAATGAGTAAGTCTATCTGCCCGAAGTGAGCCAATGCCTCAGTTACTTTATCTTTTAGGGTGTCAGCCTTTGATAAGTCTAGGGGGAGAATCAGGACTTCTGTTGCTTTTTCACACTTTTTGGCTACGGCTTGTAGAGCATCTTCTCTGCGAGCCGAAAGAATCAATTTTGCACCTTGCTCAGCAAAAGCATAGGTAAGTGCCTCTCCAATACCCGAAGAAGCTCCTGTAATCCAGACAACTTGATTTTTAAAATTTTTCATAGGTTTAATCTTTTAAGTTTAATGCCAAATCTACAAAAAATTAAAAAATTTCGGTAGTGTCATAAATGTAATGTTTTCAAAATTTGAAAATCATTATTAAGAGTATCTGTATAAGTAGAAAAGCATACTAGACCTACCCTTACAAGTATAACACTACCCTGTTATAAATTAAAATTTTTAGAACTCTTTTTTTATGAAAGTAAAGTCTGGTTAGTTTTTATCATTCATTTATACACTAAAACTTATCAAAAAAAATCATTTGATAATCCTTAGTTACATTATTGCAATACTACTAGTTCTGTCCACAAAAAAATAAAAGCTAATAATGAACAAAAATACTCCAATAATATCTCTTTGATTTGCCTAGTAGTATTAATTATTTAAAAAAATTAGCAACGAAGCCTCTCATTTAAGAGTATGCTAAAAAGAGTTG